>CAZHKI010000433.1:0-3532 GCA_964533365.1 uncultured Maribellus sp.
GGGAGTGATTTTATACCCTACCGACACCATCTGGGGCATTGGCTGCGACGCCACCAACGAAGAAGCCGTGAAGCGGATTTATTCCATCAAAAAACGGGAAGATAGTAAAAGTATGCTGGTTTTAATGGAAAATCCGGCGCTGCTCGACCGCTACGTTGACGAAGTTCCGGAAATTGCCTGGGACCTGGTGGAGATTACCACCACCCCGCTGACCGTGATTTACCCGAAAGCCAAAAACCTTGCGCCAAACCTGATAGCCGAAGACGGCAGCATTGGAATCCGGTTTACCAAAGAAACGTTCACAAGTCAGCTTTTACAGCGGTTTCGCCGTCCGCTGGTCTCCACCTCGGCCAACATCAGCGGCGAAAAATCGCCTCTTATTTTTGCCGAGATTACCGATGAAATAAAAAGCCAGGTCGATTATATCGTCGGTTACCGGCAGGATGATGTTGTTGGGGCAAAACCTTCGTCCATCATCAAACTAGGCCCGGGCGGCCGTATCGATATCATCCGGAAATAAAAAAAGCTGCCCCAAACCGGAGCAGCTTCAAAAAATTCTGCGTTGCTGTTATTTCTTTTCTTTCAGAATATCGCGGATTTCGGCTAACAAGGTTTCTTCTTTCGAAGGGGCAGGTGGCGCAGCCGGTGCTTCTACCTGTTTCTTTTTCATGCTGTTAAAAGCTTTTATGACCATGAAAATTGAGAAGGCCACAATCAGAAAATCAAGAACGGTGTTGATAAAAACCCCATAATTCAGGGTAACCGCTTCGGCATCTTCGGTTGCCTTTCGTAAAAGAATTTTCAAATTGCTGAAATCAGTGTTTCCCAGTAAAAGCCCGATGGGAGGCATTAATACATCGTTGACAAATGAGGTGACAATCTTACCAAATGCACCGCCAATGATTACGGCAACGGCCAAATCGAGAACATTGCCTTTCATGGCAAAACTTTTGAATTCCTTTAACATTCCCATGATTTTTATTTTTTAAGTTAGCAATTATACGGGAAGAAAGTTAAACAATAATATTCATATAAAATCACTGTTGTCCGGTAAACTTCTTTTAAAATGTTTCAGGTTGAGATTTCTCTCTCGCCTCAGGCGAGACGGAATGACAATCAGTAATTTATGTTTTGGGAGAGGGGTGGGTTTTCGGCGAAGCCGAAAACCCACCCCTCTCCCAACTGCAAACATCATTAAAAGTCCGTCATTCCGCAGCAAAGCAAAAAATCTTTTCAAAATTAACCGGACAGTACTGATAAAAAATGCAGTGAAACAAAAAAAGCCATCATTAAATGTTGATGGCTTTTGATTTCAGTACTTCAATTTATAGTTCTTTAATGTCTCCCGACCCTGCTACCGACGAGTCGATATTGGGGTTTCCATGGTAATAAACATTCCCCGATCCGGCAATCCGGGCTTTGAGCGACCCGTTGGAGTTTACCGTGGCGTTGCCCGACCCGGCAATGGTAACTGCCACATCTTCCGCTTCAAAGTTGCCGGCTTTTACATTTCCTGATCCGGAGATGTTTACCGAAAGTTCATCTGCGGTTTGGTCTCCTTCGATCAGAATGTTTCCCGACCCGGAAATGTTGGTTTTTACCCTTTCGGCAATCAGTTTGTCAATCTGGATGTCGCCGCTGCCACTGACCACCAAATCCAGGATCCTGGTTTTGATTTCAGTTACAGCTTCAATATCGCCCGAACCGGAAACATTTAACCCGTCAACTTCGGGAACGGTAACGAAAATTTCAATCTTGCCGGGATTGTAGGTTTTGAGCAAATAATTTCGCCCGGTGAACCGGATGATCAGTTTCCGTTCTTTTACTTCGGTGATGATTTCTTCGAGCGTGGACGCTTTGGCTGCAATTTCCACGCTTTGTTTTGGCCCCTGTTTCAGGTACAGTTTGCCGGGAACACGCAGCGAAATTTCAGAAAATGACGGAACGGCGCGTTCTTCCTGCGCTGTGGACAAGTGGGCTGCCAATACCGAAACGATGAAGACAGCGATAAACAGAATTCTGGTTTTCATCTCAAACGTTGTTTTTGTTTTAAATAAATTTTAGTAATGACGCACGAACTTTCGTAAAGTTGCACAACTTTGAAAAAATATTTGCCAATTTTAGCCCCGAAAATACTTTGATAAATTACATTCAGTATGAAAATGGAGCATAAAACAACCGTGCAAATCCGGTTTAACGATATCGATTTAATGGGGCATGTTTATAATGCCAAATACCAGGAGTTTTTTGATTTGGCCCGGATTAGCTATTTCAATAAAACCCTGAATGAATCTATCGACTGGGAAAAAACGGCGCTGGTAATTGCCTCCATAAAGATTGATTACGCCAAACCGGTGTATCTTGGCGATCAAATTGAGGTGGTTTCAAAAGTGGTTTCGGTTGGCGAAAAGAGCCTTGAAATGGTACAACATGTTTTGCAGAACGGAATTGCCGAACCGGTGGCAACAGGCCGCACCATCATGGTTTGTTTCGATTTACAGCGGAAAGAATCGAAAATTATTCCGGCAGAATGGAAAGAGAGGCTTCAGGCATATGAGCCGGAACTGGTGTTCAGTCCATCAGCCCGTCGGGCAGGTTCATGACGAGGATTTTCCGGTTGTGATCGATGGAAACCAAAAGATCTTCGCTGAACGGGATTAGAACTTCGTTGCCCTGATATTCCACTGTCAGGACAATATTTCCCGAGTAATCATCAACGTGTTGTATTAATCCGATATTACCCTGTTTTGAATCTTCCACCTCAAAGTTCAGCAGGTACGAATGGAGGGTTTCTTCTTCTTCGTCAATGATTTCATTGTTGAAAAGAAAAACCGGGCAGCCCACCAGTCGTTTGGCGTATTTTTCGGTTTCAACATCCATAAATTTCACAATGGCAGTACTGGCCGTTTTGAACCGGAAACCTTCTTCCTCCATGAAAAAAGGGACCAACAGGCCGTCCAGTTCAAGGAAGAACCGCCCGGCATCGGCGACAGACTCTTCACACCGGGGTTCGAATTCGAGAACCAGTTCTCCGTTTACCCCGTGGGTTTTTCGTATAAACCCGATTTTTTCGCAATTATCTTTCGGAATGGTTTCCATAGGTACAAATATAATCAATTCGGCGTGGCACAAAAAGAAAAACCATCCGCCGGGTGACGAATGGTTTTCTTTTTCCGAAAATGTGTCTTTTTTTACGATTCAGCACCTTCTTCAGCAGCCGGATTTTCTTCGGCTTCACCTGCTTCTTCGGTAACTTCAGGAGCGCTGGCAGCTTTTGCAGCCGCTTCGGCTTCGGCAGCCAGTTGTGCATTTTTCTTAGCAATGGCAGCCGCTCTTTCTTCGTTTACTTTAGCTTCGGCTTCCATCTGCTTTTGCGTTTCATTCCGGGCATCGCCGGCCAAACGTTCAATTTTTGCCTGGATTTTGGCGTCTTTTTCGTTCATCCATTTGTCCAGACGTTTTTCAGCTTCAGCTTCGTCGAAAGCTCCTTTTTTCACTCCACCCATCAGGTGTTTTTTGTAGAGCACACCTT
>CAZHKI010000434.1:0-3531 GCA_964533365.1 uncultured Maribellus sp.
TACGTTTCAAAAATTGACCGAACTGGCCAAAACAACATCCTCTCCGGGAATGATTGGCGCCATTACAGTCGATTCATCCGGGAATTACAATTTCCCCTACAATTTCGAAAAAAAGAAAAACAACGAAGTGGTAAACACCAGCCACAGCCTGAGTTTTTGCTGTACCCTGATTACCCCTCAGTTTTTAAAAAAATTCAGTTTTGAAAACCTGTCGGATAAAAAGGACTGGTACGATATTTTTATCAGCCGACAGTCAAAACGCTCGGGATTTAACAACTACCTCGCCAAAGGTATCGAAGTGCTGCACCTTCCCCACTCCAGCCGTCCATGGAAAAACCTGAAATATTCCAATCCGTTTTTATACTACTGGAAGAAGTTTTTTCTGAAACGAGACCGCATTTAACATGCCAAAACAACTTTTATATCACCGTTACAAAATGTTTGGCCATATTTTGTTTTGGCTGGCCAGCATTGCATTCATGCTGTTTTTTTTCTTTTTTAACGAGGGGTATGTTCACTTCGATTTCATCACCCTGACCAAGGCCATTATCCCCAACATCGGATTTGCACTAGGAGTTTACGTGCATCTGTATGTGCTTATCCCCCGGTTTCTGCAAGTAAAAAATTACATTTTTTACATTTTCTGGCTTATTATACTTTTATCGGCTTCGAGTGTGCTTATCCAGTTGCTTCTGATTTTTCCGCTGCACAAACCGCTCCAGCTTGAAAACACATTCCGTTCGTTCGATACCAACCTGCATTCGGCCTATTTTTTTGCAACCCTTATTTACATTGCCATAACCTCGCTCCTTAAATTCATCAAGGAATGGTTTTCGCTGCAGGATTTAAATTACAAACTGGCCAAAATTGAACAGCAAAAACTGGAAGCCGAATTAAAAGCCCTGAAAGGACAACTTAATCCGCATTTCTTGTTCAACTCGCTGAACAACATTTATTCGCTGGCACTGGTGCAATCGGAAAAAGTGCCGGAACTCATTCTGCGGCTTTCCGATTTAATGCGGCACATCATCTACGAATCGAAGGAGAACTTTATCCCACTGGAAAAAGAACTTTGTTTTGTCAACAATTTTATTGCACTGCAACGTATCCGGGTAAACGACCAGGTTCGGATTATCCATGAAATTAAAGGCAAAATTCCATCGGCCCGGATAGCGCCGCTGCTGTTCGAACCCTTTATCGACAATGCGTTCAAACATGGATTGCCAAATTCGGGAGAACCTGATTATATCCATATCCAATTTGATTTTACAACACCCGGAACCTTGAATTTCCAGGTAAAAAACAATTACAGTGAACCGTTTATTCAGGAGAAAAAGCCTGGAATTGGAATCAGCAATGTGAAACAACGGCTGAACTATTTATACACCTCCAACAATTATCAGCTTTCGGTGGATAAAACAGAAAATATTTTTGCTGTACAACTCCGGCTCAAACTGATATAAAATTGAAAAACAATGAAAACATTCGTTTTTACTAAAAATAAACGATAAGAGAAAACCTAACCGCTAATTAAGATGAAGATAAAAGCATTAATCATCGACGACGAACCCCTTGCCCGGAATGTGATTGAACAATACGCTCAAAAATTGCCCAACCTGGTTATTGAGGGCTCCTGTGCCGATGCTATATGTGCCCATCAAATGCTGCAGGAAAAATCCATCGATTTGCTTTTCCTTGATATCAATATGCCTAAATTGTCGGGAATTTCGTTTGTACGGAACCTGAAAAACCCGCCGCTGATTATTTTTACCACGGCCTATTCGGAATATGCCCTCGAAGGTTTCGAACTGAATGCCATTGATTACCTGAAAAAACCCTTTTCATTCGAACGGTTTTGCCAGGCTTTTTTTAAGGCTGAAGAACTAATTCACCTGAAAAAAGGAACCCTGGCCGACACCGAACCTAAAAATGAATTCCTGTTTATCAAATCAAACAAAAAAAGCGTCAGGGTGAGGTTCAATGAAATCCTGTACATCGAAGGGTTGGGCGATTACATCAAAATTCACCTGAAAGATCAGAAAATCGTTACCAATCTTTCCATGAAACGAATTTTTAGCCTTTTACCGGAGAATAAATTTTACCGTATCCACAAATCATTTATCATTGCGCTGGACCATATTGATTCTATTGAAGGGAATCTTGTGGAAATCAATAAAAACAAGTTACCGGTTGGTAATAATTACCGGCAGGATTTTATGCAACTGATGGATCAGTTTTCAGCGGAATAAATTACCGGTTAAATCCCTGCTCCCGCAAAACCTCCAGCATTTTCTCCGAAAAAAACAGGTTGTCCTTTTCGCTGTACCGGATATCGGTGAACACCTGCGCCAGTGTTTCCTTATTGTTTTCCTTCACAAATTGTATCGACGATTCCAATTCTTCTTTCAGGGCATAAAACGCCCGGATTTCGTTGATAGAATCATCGCGATAAGTTTCGCGGTGGACCACCGCCCGGAGCGGGATACGGTCGGTTAAAGCGGGTATTTCAGCGGGATAACCCAATGCAACGGTAGTAACCGGGAACGTCAGTTTGGGAAGGTTCAGCACGTTAATGATTTCCCTGGCATTGTAGGTGGTCGTTCCGAGGTAACAAATGCCCAGCCCGTTGTTTTCGGCAGCAATGCAAACATTTTGGGCAGCTAACAATGCATCGATGGAAGCGGTAAAGAACGAAAGAAAATTATCGTAACCGGGGTTGGCCTTACTGGCCCGGCACCATTGGGAAAAGCGGTAAACATCGGCCACAAAAGTGAGCAACACCGGGGCATTTTTAGCAACCGGCTGATGAAAATGAAGTGGCGCCAGTTTTCCTCTCTGCTCTGAATCAGTAGTAACAATCACACTATACCACTGCATATTACCGGTTGTGGAAGCCCGGGTTCCTGAGTATAAGATACTTTCCAGTAATTTCTCCGGCACTTGTTTATCGGTGAATTTCCGGATAGTAACGTGTTGGTTGATGATATCCATATCTGAAATAATGATTAGAAAGGTAAAAATAGTGCTTTTTGAATCATTAGTGTCCGGTTAATTTTGAAAAGATTCCTCTCTCGCCTTTATCTCAGGCGAGACGGAATGACAGTTTCGTGGAGTTTTTTGTGTTACAGAGGGGTGGTTTTGCGGCACTACCGTACCCCCCCCTTCTATAACACCCATCCTGACCTAACTTGCTGTCATTCTGAACGAAATGAAATGAAGTGAAGAATCTCATTCCGAATCAAACTTTTATATTTCGGTGCGATGCACCTTTTAAATTTATATTGACATTATTTCTACAAAGATTTCGGTGCGCTGCACCATTTAGATAAGATGCCGGAGGCATCAAATGTTTATAGAAAAAATGAGTGAGTTGAAGGTTCGACCCCGGCTGGGGTCGCATGGAACGAACCCATCTGATTTTCTATAAACATTTAAACCCGTTGGGTTTATGAAAAATTAAAAACATATTGTTTAAATGCCTGATTCATTATTTTAAATCCATATAAACGCTGACAGGTCTTAAAGACGCTG
>CAZHKI010000435.1:0-3509 GCA_964533365.1 uncultured Maribellus sp.
GTGCAGAAATACCTGAACCGCATCTCCGGACCGCTCCTCGATCGTATCGATATTCATCTCGAAGTGGTTCCGGTCCCTTTCAAAAAACTGTCGGAACAGGAATCGTCGGAAACCAGCGAAACCGTACGCGAACGGGTTTTGGCCGCCCGGAAAATTCAGGAAGAACGGTTCAGGGAACACAAGGGTGTTTATGCCAACGCGCAAATGAACTCGAAACTTATCCGACAGTACGTGGTACTGGACGAATCCAGTAACGAACTGATTAAAAATGCGATGGACCGGCTGGGGCTTTCGGCCCGGGCATACGACCGTATCCTGAAAGTGTCGCGTACCATTGCCGATTTGGAAGGCGAACCCAACGTGCTGCCCCACCACCTTTCCGAAGCCATTCATTACCGCAGCCTCGACCGCGAAAACTGGGGAGGATGAGAATTGTGGTCGTTTACGGTTGTGAACATTATGGAGATAATCCATAAAATGGATGGTTATTTTTCAGCTTGCAGTTGGATAAAACTTTTCTGAACAATACTTTCATTCATACAACACTCTTTTTGAAAATTGGGAAAATAAATAATTTGTATTTTCAAATCCTGAATTGTAAAGAAATCAATGGACATGAATAAATTTTCTTCAGTCATTTTAATTTTTATGGTCTCGCTGATAACGGCGAAAGCCCAACCCGGAAATGTTGTTCACCTGAATTCGCTCGGATTTTTGCCGGAACTGAAAAAATCGGCTGTGGTTACCCGCGAATGTTCAGCTTTCAGAATAATGGACATAGCTACCGGGCGGGAGGTCTTTTCGGGAAAAACCACCGGCCCGGAATTCCAGGAAGATGTGAACCAGCAGGTTTGGCTGGCCAATTTTTCGGAACTGAAAACTCCCGGAGAATATATTCTTGAGGTTCCCAACGTTGGGAAATCGGTTCCGTTTGCCATTGCCGGCAATGTGTTCAATTTTGCAGCAAAAACCAGTATGCGCGCTTTTTATCTTTGGCGCTGCGGAATCGCCGTTGAAGGAGAACACAACGGAAATCATTTCCACCAGGATGTTTGTCATCAGGAAGATGGTTTCGGGGATTACCTCGGCAAACCCGGATCGCAGCGCGATGGAACCGGCGGCTGGCACGATGCCGGTGACTATGGAAAATACATCGTTAATGCCGGTGTTACCGTGGGCGTACTTTTTATGGCATGGGACCATTTTCAATCCAACCTTGAAAAGATGCAGCTTGGATTGCCTGAAACGGCTCCCGGATTTCCTGACTTCTTGAAAGAATTAAAATGGGAAACCGACTGGATTCTGAAAATGCAGTATCCCGATGGTTCCGGACGGGTTTCGCATAAACTCACCCGGACTAGTTTTTCAGGATTTATTATGCCCGGTAAAGACCACGAAAAAAGGTATTTTACCGAGTGGAGTTCGGCTGCTACTGCCGATTTTGTAGCGATGCTGGCCATGGCTGCCCGCTATTTTAAACCTTACGACGCCGTTTATGCCCAAAAATGCCTCGACGCGGCCTGGGTGAGTTATCGCTTTTTGCTGGAAAATTCCGGCGAGAAAAAATTTGTGCAGGGCGATTTTAAAACCGGCGGATACCAGACGGCTGATTCCGACGACCGGTTGTGGGCCGCTGCTGAAATGTGGGAAACCACCGGCGAGAAAATTTGTCTGGACGATTTTGAAAAACGGGCCACGGAAATGAACTTCAGAATTGATGAAAACTGGGACTGGCAAAATGTTTCGAACATCGGGATGTTTACCTACGCCCTCTCGAAACGGGAAGGGAAAAATACCGCGGTTGAAAATCCGGTGAAAAAGAATATTATTGAAAATGCAAATACCCTGGTTGAAAAAGGCCGTGCCGACGTGTATTCGCGACCACTTGCCGGCCGCTATTACTGGGGCTGTAACGGCACAGTGGCACGCCAAGCTGTAAATTTACAGGTGGCTAACCTTATTCAGCCCAAAAAGGAATATGTGGAAACGGCGCTGGGTATTGTCGATCATCTTTTTGGGAAAAACTACTACAACCGTTCGTATGTTACCGGGCTGGGAATTAATCCGCCCATGAACCCGCACGATCGCCGTTCGGGAGCCGATAATATTGAAGCTCCCTGGCCGGGGTACCTTGTTGGCGGCGGACATACGGCAACCGACTGGGTGGATTTGCAGGAATCGTACAGCCACAACGAAATTGCCATCAACTGGCAGGCTGCACTGGTGTATGCTATAGCAGGATTTGTTCATTATTAATTACACCTGATGGATGAAAAACAATCTTTGTTTTTTGTTGTTGTTGATACAAGAATAAGATATTTAGAGCGATAAAGTCATTTTCATTCCTTTCTTGTAACTTTAGAAAAAACTCTTTCAATGGCTAAACAAAAAAAATACCCGATTTCGCGCAGAAATTTTATCAAGGTTTCTGCTGCAACAACGGCAGCCGTTTCCACCATGTCGCTGGGCGGCTGCAATGTGGAAAAAGTTCCTGCTCCTATGAAACGAAAGTTTGGTAACCTCGGTTTCGATGTAACCACCATCGCATTGGGCGGTCAGGCCTCCATTCAATGGACGCCCGAAGGCGTCGATCCGGTGGCTATCATTTTGAAAGCATTCGAACTGGGCATCAACTATTTCGACACTTCGAACCTGTATGCCGACAGCCAGTTGAACTACAATAAGGCATTTCAAACACTGAAACTGATTCCCGGTGAAGAAGGATACAATGAAGAATTGCGGAAATCCATCTGGTTAACCAGTAAAACCGCCCAACGCTGGGGGAAACCGGGCTGGCCTGAACGGGAAAATGTTAGAAACTGGTCGAATGGTGAAAATGTAAAATGCGCCGTTGACGATGTAAAACGGTCGCTCACCCAGATTTTTGGCGACGGACAGGGAAGCTATCCGGAAGGGGCTTACCTCGATATGGTTCTCATTCATACCCTGCATAATACCGAGGAAGTGGATGTTTTGTACGAAGGATTGGAAACCCCGCTTGACCCCGAAGGAAATTTTGGGGCGCTGGTGGCTTTACGCGATTTGCGCGACGGCACCAACCTCACCGGGATGAACCCGAAAAACGAAAAATTAATCCGTCATATCGGATTCTCGGGACACGCCAATCCTCCGGCCATGATGGACATGATTCAGCGCGACGAATACGGAATCCTCGACGGGATGCTGGTCGCCATCAATGCCAACGACAAGCTGAAAATGAACATGCAGTACAACGTGATTCCCGTGGCCGAAGCCAAAGGCATGGGTATCATCGGGATGAAAGTTTTTGCCGACGCGGCCATGTACCACAAAGAACCGCGCTGGTCGAGCAAACCCGAAGACGTGTTTATGCAGGTGGGAACGCCTGAACTGCCCAGTCGCCCGCTTATTGAATATGCGCTCACCACTCCCGGTATTCATACCCTCATCATCGGGATTGGGCATATCGACGACGATCCGTTGAAATGCCAACTGGTGCAGAATTTTTATGCCGCGCAAATCGAACCCAA
>CAZHKI010000436.1:0-3494 GCA_964533365.1 uncultured Maribellus sp.
ATATGTTCGAAATTATCAAACCCATGAGCGAAACATCGGCCGAACCGACCAGTTCGATGGGAAATGACGCCCCCCCCGCTGTTTTCTCCGACAAACCCAAACGGCTGTTCGAATACTTCCGGCAAATGTTTGCCCAGGTTACCAACCCTCCCATCGACTCCATCCGCGAGGGCCTGGTCATGGCGCTTACCAATTACATTGGCTCGCTCCACTCCAACATTCTGGCCGAAACGCCTGAACACTGCAAACTGATTAAATTCCAGGGGCCAATTGTAATCAATACCGATCTTGGAAAAATAAAAGACCTGAAAGACGAGATGTTCGCCCACAAAACCATTCCGATGGTTTTCCCTGTCAACGAGGGGATTAAAGGATTCAGGACAGCGCTTGATAAAATGCTCGACGACGCGGAAAAGGCAGTCGACAACCGGAAAAATTACATTATCCTCACCGACCGGAACATTTCCGAAAAACACGCGCCCATACCGTCGTTACTGGCGGTTGCCGCTGTTCATCACCACCTGATCAAAAAACAAAAAAGGATGCAGGTGGGCATTATTGTTGAAACTGCCGAAGCACGCGAGGTAAACCATTTTGCGCTGCTGCTGGGGTACGGAGCCAGTGTTATTAATCCATACCTTGCCTTTGCCGCCATCGATCGTATGGTTACCGAAGGGAAAATCAGCCTTGAGTACAAGGAAGCCCGAACCAATTACATAAAATCCATCGAAAAGGGATTACTGAAAGTCTTCTCGAAAATGGGTATTTCCACCCTGCGAAGCTATCATGGCGCCCAGATTTTCGAAGCTATCGGGATCAGCCAGGAAGTCATCGACAACTATTTTACCGGGACTGTTTCAAAAATCGGAGGAATTGGCCTCGATGAAATTTGCCGCGAAACTACAATGTTTCACGAAGAAGCCTATAAAACCGATCCCACTCCGGAACCATTCCGTTTCGAAAGCAACGGATCGTATGCCTGGCGGAAATATGGAGAACACCATGCCTGGAATCCTGAACTGATTGGCCTTTTACAGTGGTCAACCCGAACCAACGATTACCGGAAATACAAGGAATACAGCCAACTGGTTGATCAGCAAAACCACAAACCGGCTTTTATCCGCGGTTGTTTCAAACTGAAAAGAAACCCGGTACCGATCGAAACCGTTGAGCCGGTGGAAGAAATTCTGAAGCGGTTTGTTACCGGCGCCATGTCGTATGGATCCATCAGCAAAGAAGCCCACGAAGCGCTGGCCATCACCATGAATACCATTGGCGGGCGCAGCAACACCGGCGAAGGCGGCGAAGACCCGGAACGGTTTGGAACCATCAAAAACAGTAAAATCAAACAGGTTGCCTCGGGCCGTTTTGGCGTTACCAACAACTATATCGTCAATGCCGACGAACTGCAGATAAAAATTGCCCAGGGGGCCAAACCCGGAGAAGGAGGTCAGCTCCCCGGCTACAAAGTGAATAAAATCATTGCCCGGCTGCGGAATTCCACCCCCGGAATTACGCTCATTTCGCCACCTCCCCACCACGACATTTACTCCATCGAAGACCTCGCCCAGTTGATTTACGACCTGAAAATCACCAATCCGCGGGCGGCTGTTTCGGTAAAACTGGTTTCGGAAGACGGGGTGGGCACCATTGCCGCCGGCGTAGCCAAAGCTTTTTCCGATGTAATTATCATTTCGGGAGGCGACGGAGGTACCGGGGCCAGCCCGGCCAGTTCGATTAAACACGCCGGGTTGCCGGTTGAGCTCGGCATTGCCGAAACCCAGCAAACCCTGGTGCTGAACAAACTCCGCGACCGCGTGAAACTCCAGGTGGACGGACAACTGAAAAACGGCCGCGATGTAGTAACCATGGCCTGTTTAGGCGCCGAAGAATTCGGGTTTTCCACCTCGGCGCTCATCGTGCTGGGCTGTATTATGATGCGAAAATGCCACATGAACACCTGCCCGGCCGGGATTGCCACACAAAACGAAGAACTCCGGAAACGGTTCATCGGAAAAGCAGAATACACCATCAATTTCTTCCGGTTTATTGCCCGGGAAGTGAGGGAATATCTGGCCGAAATGGGCTTCACCCGCTTTGAGGATATTGTTGGCCGCACCGATTTACTGGAAGTAAATACGGAAGTAACCAACTGGAAAATGAAAAATATTGATTTTTCAAAACTGCTTTACGTTCCCAAAGAATCCAAAGAAACACCCATCCGGAATACAAGGCCTAACACACAGTCCAATAACGACCACATGGATGTCAACCTGATTAAAGAATCGATGAAAGCCATTCAGGGCGCCGAAAAAGTTTGGATGTGGCACAAAATTACCAACACCGATCGTACCATTGGCGCCATGCTTTCCGGAGAAATATCGCGCCGTTTCGGGGAACAGGGTTTACCAGCCGATACCATCAATTGCACTTTCCAGGGAACAGCCGGACAAAGTTTTGGCGCTTTCCTGGTAAAAGGGGTTACATTTAAACTCGAAGGCGATGCCAACGATTACATCGGGAAAGGATTGTCGGGAGGAAAAATCATTGTCGTCCCGCCGGTAGGTTCCACATTCAAGCCCGAAGAAAACATTATTGTGGGAAACACCTCGTTTTACGGCGCCACCAGCGGTGAAGCCTATATTCACGGCGTGGCGGGCGAACGGTTTTGTGTGAGGAACTCCGGCGCCAGTGCCGTGATTGAAGGGACCGGCGACCACTGCTGCGAATACATGACCGGCGGCCGCGTGGTTGTTCTTGGAAAAACCGGGCGCAATTTTGCCGCAGGGATGAGCGGCGGTATCGCATACGTTCTCGATGTCAACAGCGATTTCGACTACTACTGCAACCGCGGGCTGGTCGATTTGGCCCCGGTGGAAGACAAAACCGATGTCAGGGAATTACAAACATTAATCAACAACCACCTGCTCTACACGCAAAGTCTGCTGGCTCAACAGGTACTCACCAACTGGGAGGAATATTTGCCACGGTTTGTAAAAGTGATTCCGTTTGAATACAAAAAAGTGCTGGAGGAAGAAAAACTCAGGGAACTGCAGAAAAAGTTACAGATGACCGAAGACGATCCGTCGCGGCACGAATAATTTGATTTGAATATTGACAAAGTAAAATACGAAAGACAGATATGGGAGATCCAAAAGGTTTTATGACTGTTCCCCGGAAAAACGCGGGATATCGTCCGGTAAAAGAGAGAATCTGTGACTATGGGGAAGTTGAACAAACGTTAAACGAAAACGACAGGCGCGCACAGGCTTCGCGGTGCATGGACTGCGGGATTCCGTTTTGCCACTGGGGTTGTCCGGTGGGCAGTAAAATTCCGGAGTGGCAGGATGCACTATACCGCGGCAGGAAAGACGAAGCCTATTTCATCCTTCATTCAACCAACAGTTTTCCGGAAATAACCGGAAGGGTTTGCCCGGCGCCCTGCGAAAAATCGTGCGTGCTGGCCATTCACGAAGAGGCGGTTACCATTCGCG
>CAZHKI010000437.1:0-3490 GCA_964533365.1 uncultured Maribellus sp.
TTTTGTAGTGCAGGAAATTGCCGACGTACTGAAAGGAAGCGACACGGTTGTGATGGTCAAAAACCCGGTAAACCCCGACGTCCAACTATGGATAGGAGCCATTGAACGGGTTTACCAGGCAGGAATTAGAAATATTGTTGCCATTCACCGCGGATTTACTCCATTCCGGGAAACCAAATACCGAAACTACCCCAACTGGCAAACGGTCATCGAAATCCGCCGGTTAATGCCGAACCTGCCTGTGATTTGCGATCCCAGCCACATTGCCGGAAAACGCGAATTTCTGCAGGAAATTTCACAAAAGGCTTTCGATATGGGGATGGATGGATTAATGCTCGAATCACATATTAACCCGTCATGCGCACTTAGCGATGCCGCCCAGCAACTCACTCCGGCCGACTTGGGGAAACTGCTCGACAAGCTGATTATCCGGAATGAAAATGCAAACAACCCTGAGTTTGAAAACCGGCTGGATGTTTTACGAAACCGCATCGACGCTATCGACGCTGAATTGCTCGAAACACTGGCTTCGAGGATTGAAATTGTCAAACAAATCGGGAGATACAAAAAGGAAAACAATGTGACCGCTTTACAAATCAACCGCTGGTCGCAACTGATGGAGAACCGCGTAACACTTGGGAAAAAACTCGATATCAACGAAACGTTCGTAAAAATTCTGTTCCAACTGATTCACGAAGATTCGGTAAGGATGCAAACAGAAATCATGGACGAAGAATAATCAACAGCAAATTTTTATTTCAGCCCTGAAGAATCCTTTATACTTCAGGGCTTTTCATTTGTTCCGGGTGCTTTATAAAGTAAATTAATCGGAAAGATAAGCGACAATATTACCGAAATAAATGTTTCAAAAATTGTAAAATCCAGTTCTTATAGGGAGGATACCGTAACGGCAAATCGAAACAGGTGGGGGTCTTCATCACCGAGCGTTCGTGCGAGAACACATCGAAACTGCGTTTCCCGTGGTAAGAACCCATTCCACTGTAACCCACCCCGCCAAAAGGTAACGACAGGTTGGTGAAATGAATCACTACATCGTTAATCATGGCATCGCCCGAATATGTTTTTTGCAGAAATTCGTCTTGTTTCACCCGATCTTCCGAAAAATAAAAAGCAGCCAGGGGTTTTTCACCTTTCCGAATTATTTCAATTACTTCATCAAGGGTATCAAACGCTATAACCGGCAGAACAGGCCCGAAAATTTCGTCCTGCATCACCGGTGAATCGAAGGTCACATCGGTCAGGATGGTAGGCGAAAAATATTTTTTTTGACTGTCGAAGTCACCTCCAAAATAAACGGTTGCGTTTTCAAGCATTTTCGACAAACGCTGCACCGCAGCCGAATTTATAATCCTGGTAAAATCATCATTCGAGCGGGGATGACTCGTAAAAAAAGATTGTATGGTTTCAGCCAGTAACTTTAGAAATTCTTCTTTGACCTGGTGGTGCACAAACAAATAATCGGGCGCAACACACGATTGCCCGGCATTCAGCAGTTTTCCCCAGATAATGCGACGTGCAGCGATTTTCAGGTTGGCGTCACGGTCAACGATAACCGGATTTTTCCCTCCCAGTTCAAGCACCACCGGAGTAATATTTCTTGCCGCAGCTTCCAAAACAATTTTCCCGACCCGGGAGCTTCCGGTAAAAAATATTTTGTCCCAGCGGCGTGAAAGAAGTTCCTGACTGGTTTCAACGCCTCCCTGAACCACGGCGACATAATTTTTATCGAAAGTTTTTTCAATAATTTTTTGAATGACGGCTGCTGTTGACGGGGTGTACTCCGAAGGTTTCAGTACAACCACATTCCCGGCAGAAACAGCGCCGGCAAGCGGGGTCATGGCCAACATAAAAGGATAGTTGAACGGGCTAATAATTAAAACTTTCCCGTAGGGTTGTCTGTAAATGTAACTCGATGAGGGAAAGGCATGTAACGGTGTTCTGGTTTTCTGCGGTTTACTCCACTTTTTCAGGTTTCGGATGTGTTCGGTCAATTCGTGCTGTACCATTCCGATTTCAGTTGAGAACGCTTCAAATTCTCCTTTCCCCAAATCGGAATACAACGCATCAGAAATTTCTTTCTGGTGTTCCTTAATTATTTTTTTTAGCTTTATCAAATGGCTGATCCGGAAGTCGGGATCAAGGGTCTGGTGTGAGTCAAAAAAATGACTTAATCCAGATTTATCATCAGTGCTGGTCATTTTGTTTCTTTTTCATTTGCTTTCTTAATCAGCTTTTTAACAGCTTTAATCATCGCTGTTTCAATTAACTTATAATCAGGTATATCTTTCCCGATATAGATGAAAAAGATAGCCAACTGGTGGTTCTGAACTAAACCTTGGTAAAGTGACGGTTTGTTCAGGCGGTAAGCTTCACGCATGAGCCGTTTAATATAATTCCGCCGGACAGCCCTTTTAAAGCTCTTTTTACTCACGGCAAATGCAGCCTGTGCCGGAAATAATGTTGGCAATGTTGTTTCGGCATAAACAATTTTTAAAGGAAACGTCAGAAAAGAAGATCCTTCGGTAAATAGGTGATCAATGGCCTTTTTACTGCAGAGCCGTTCTTCTTTTTGAAAAGAAAAACCGGTTTTGGATTGGTGAATGATTCCCGGAGAATTTTCCATTGTATTGCAAAAAAGGCTGTTCATCCAGCGCCATGGTCATCGATGGGGCCTGGACTGTTGGGGCCTCAATGTCTAAACGTAGCCCGGCTTCGCGGACTGCCTGTGCAGTAGTAGGGCCAAAACAGGCAATTTTAGTATCGTTTTGAACAAAGTCGGGAAAATTCTGGTACAGCGATTTGATACCGGAAGGGCTGAAAAATACCAGAATATCGTAATTCACTTCTTTCAGATCCGACAGATCGCTGCTGACCGTCCGGTACAAAATGGCTTTAGTATATTTGTAGCCCTCTTTGTCGAGCAATTCCGGAATTTCCTGCTTGTGAATGTCGGAAAGCGGAACAAGAAAATTCTCGTCACGGTGTTTTTTCATTACATTCATCAGGTCGGAAAACTTCCCATCAGCATAAAATATTTTTCTTTTCCGGTAAACGATGTATTTCTGGAGATAAAAAGCAGTAGCTTCCGATATACAGAAATATTTCATCGTGTCAGGAATGGTCAACCGCAAATCCTGGCATATCCTGAAAAAATGATCGATGGCTGTCCGGCTGGTAAAAATAACCGCCGTGTGATTTAATATCTGAATCCGGGTTTGCCTGAATTCTTTGGCCGGAACTCCCTCAACCTTGATAAACGGACGGAAATCAATTTTCACATTGTTTTTTTCGGCCAATTCATAATAAGGCGACTTAGCTGAATCAGGCTCTGGCTGCGATACGAGTATGCTCTTGATTTTCAAATTCTTCTGCTTTAAATGAAACTTACTCCCTTCTTTTATCCTATCATTTTTAAGATCAAAAGCAAGGGCAATATTTCAAGGGTACAAAGGTATAAAAAGAGATAAAA
>CAZHKI010000438.1:0-3480 GCA_964533365.1 uncultured Maribellus sp.
CGGAATGGGAAGCGAAGGTGTTGGTTCCTACTGGCCTTTTGCCACCGGTAAAATGGTAACTCATGCCAATCTCCTGCTCGAACAAATCATTCAAACCCCGCGGGTCCGTTATACACTTGTCCCAAACCAATACATCGGGACATGGAAAGTGGGATTTAAACCTCAGTTGCTGATGAGGGAATACCTGACCCGGCGCGGAAATGCCAAATTGCGAAGCGACCAGTACCAAAATGCCCGCTGCCCTTTACTCGGATTCGAACTCAATTATTTAACCATCGAAGGAGCAAAAATCCCTTCGCGCTTCCTTCAGGTTCATAAACAAATTGAAGTGGAAACCGAAGGATACGACGCTGGTGCTAATATCCTCTATGATTTCTTCCGAAAAGAATTGACAAAATACCAGACCAGCGAAATGTCGGCTACCGGAAAAAAAATTATTGATGCATGTTTATCAGGTGCCACTGTTGATGATTATTTATCGATTATTCCCATGGATTATCAATATTCATTTCTGAATTCAACCGACGTTGAATAGGAAAAAGAAATGAACTGCGAAATCCTGACAATCAGAACGAACAACAAAACGAGCCCGGATAAACCATTGCTGTTTTATCCGGGCTTATAATTGAAAATTACCCCGCTTCACAGCAAGGCAATTTTCCATTTTTCTGAACGGTTATGCCAAAGTTGATTCGAGCATCCAAATCCGCTTTTCGGCAGCAGCAATCCATTCGCTCATCAGGGCAGCAGTTCCTTCGTCGCCCGATTCACCGGCCAGTTCCAGCAATTCTTCAAACTGCCCCAGCAGGTATTTGTTATTGTCCAAAACAACCTGAATCCCTTCTTTTCCGTCCGAAACGTTCGATACTTCACTCAGTTTAGCGGTTTTCAGGTAATCGCCAAATGTATGCAGCGGCTGCCCGCCCACCATTAAAATCCGTTCGGCCATTTCATCAATTACTTCCGAAGCTTCGTCATAATATTCTTCATATTTCCCGTGAAGCATAAAAAACATATTCCCTTTTACATTCCAGTGAAGCCCTCTGAGGTTCTGATAATAAATTTGATAATCAGCTAATAACTGGTTCAGTTTTTCTGCGATGTTTTGATTTTTAGTTTTCATAATTCATTTGCTTTTAATGTTAATTTTTCGATTTTTTCTTGATTCAAAGATATTATTTTCAATATTTATTATTTTTATACATTCATAACAAATACTTATAGTATGAATCTGACACAACTGGAATACCTGAAAGAATTGCACAAAGGAGGGAGTTTTTCGGCAGCAGCACAAAAACTGGGGGTAACCCAACCGGCGTTAAGCCTTCAGATACAAAAACTGGAAGAAGAACTTGAATTCAAGCTGGTTGACCGCAGCAAACGCCCCATGAAATTTACAGAAGAAGGTAAAATTTTCTACCAAAAATCGATAGAAATCCTGAAAATGGTGGAACAACTGAAACAGGTTTCGTTAGAAATGAGCGAAGAAGTGAAGGGCATTCTTTTGGTTGGCATCATTCCAACGCTGGCGCCTTATCTGGTGCCACTATTTATCAACGAACTAAACCAGGCTTTTCCCCAACTTCAGGTAGAGGTTTTTGAAATAAAAACGGAAGAAATCATCTCACGGCTGAAACTGGGGAACCTCGACTGCGGCATCATTTCGACACCGGTTTCAGTTAGCGGGATTCAGTTTGAGCCTCTCTTTTACGAACGCTTTTTTGCTTATGTGTCTGAAAACCATCCACTATTCGATGAAGGGAAAATAGACACCGGTGATATTGACGAAGAAGATATTTGGTATCTCGAAGAAGGAAACTGTTTTCAAAACCAGGTCAATTCCATTTGCAAAATCAATAATCAAAAAAAAACATACCAAAACCTGGTTTACCGCAGCAGTTCCATTGAATCGTTGCGAAGGATTGTGGAAAATAAAAACGGAATTACATTTATTCCCGAACTGGCCACCATCAATATCCCTTTAGAACAGGAAGATCTAATCCGGGAATTTAAAGGGGATCAACCGGTCCGTGAAATTAGTCTGATAACACTTAAAAACTTTGCAAAAGAACGACAGGTCGCCGCTTTAAAAGAAATCATCATGAAAAGCATTCCCAAACGAATGCGGGATAAGCCAGAAGGATTCATTGCCGACACCCTTTTAAAGATAAAATAAAACCCTGTCCGCCGGCTGACGAACAGGGTTTGAACCCTTTCGGATATTATATTACTATTTCACTTCTTCGAAATCGACATCCGTTACTTCGCCGTCGGATTTTGGCTGGCTTTGCGAAGAACTGCCCTGGGCGCCTCCAGTTGGGCCTCCCTGGAAATCCTGAGCACCTCCACCCTGCGAACTGGCCGCGTTGTACATTTCCTGCGAAGCTGCCTGGAAAACGGTATTAAGTTCGTTCATAGCAGCGTCAATAGCCGGTAAATCCTGGTTTTTATGCGCTTCTTTCAGTTTGGCCAAAGCACTCTCAATCGGTTGTTTTTTATCGGCCGGAATTTTATCCCCGTATTCGCTCAGTTGTTTTTCTGTTTGGAAAATCAAACTGTCGGCCTGGTTAATTTTATCGGCCTTTTCTTTGGCTAACCGGTCAGCTTCGGCGTTGGCTTCCGCTTCGTGTTTCATCCGTTTAATTTCATCGTCCGACAGCCCCGAGGAAGCTTCAATACGAATGGACTGTGATTTCCCGGTTGCTTTGTCTTTTGCATTCACATGTAAAATTCCGTTGGCATCAATATCGAAAGTAACTTCAATTTGCGGAATACCACGTGGTGCAGGCGGAATACCGTCGAGGTGGAACCTGCCGATAGTTTTGTTGCCCGATGCAATCGGACGTTCGCCCTGCAGAACATGAATTTCCACTGACGGCTGATTGTTGGCCGCCGTGGTAAAGGTTTCCGATTTTTTAGTCGGGATGGTAGTATTGGCCTCAATCAGTTTGGTCATCACGCCGCCCATGGTTTCAATACCCAGCGAAAGCGGTGTAACATCAAGCAAAAGAACGTCTTTCACTTCACCGGTAAGAACACCGCCCTGAATGGCTGCACCAACGGCGACCACTTCATCGGGGTTCACACCTTTCGACGGGGCTTTCCCGAAAAACTGCTGAACCTTTTCCTGAATGGCAGGAATACGGGTTGAACCGCCGACCAAAATCACTTCGTCAATCTCGCTGGCTGTGAGACCTGCGTTTTTTAATGCTTTGCGGCATGGCTCAATGGTTGCATTGATCAGCGTGTCGGCCAGTTGTTCAAATTTGGCACGGGTTAACGTTTTCACAAGGTGTTTCGGAATTCCGTCAACCGGCATAATATATGGCAGGTTGATTTCAGTTTGCGATGAACTGGAAAGCTCAATTTTGGCTTTCTCAGCAGCTTCTTTCAAACGCTGCAATGCCATCGGATCTTTTTTCAGGTCAACACCTTCGTCTTTTTTAAATTCTTCCGACAACCAGTCGATGATGACCTGAT
>CAZHKI010000439.1:0-3430 GCA_964533365.1 uncultured Maribellus sp.
GAAACTGAAGGTCTCGACACCGGCTGCGGGAGGGCCTTATTCCATTACCATTTCCGACGGAAAAAGTCTCACGCTGGACAACGTTCTGATAGGCGAAGTGTGGGTTTGTTCGGGTCAGTCGAACATGCAGATGACCATGTCAGGCTATTACAACCAACCCATTATTGGCGGCAACCAAGCCATTGCCACCTCGGCCAACGAATCCATCCGGTTGTTTACCGTAACCCGCGAAAAGAGCCTCGAAGTAAAAGATAATTTTACAGGAAAATGGCTTGAATGTGTCCCGGAAAATGTAGCTGATTTCTGTGCTGCGGGTTATTTCTTCGGGAAAATGGTCCAGCAAACACTTGGTGTTCCGGTGGGTTTAATTTGCTCAAGCTGGGGTGGCACCCGTATTGAACCGTGGATGAGCGAAAACGGATTAAAAAACTTTAACTGGGTTACCCTGCCCGACAAAAAAACAGAAGGTGATTTTTCTGTTCAAAGTCCAACTGTATTATACAATGCCATGATTGCGCCCATGGTGGGCTATTCCATTGCCGGCGGATTGTGGTACCAGGGCGAATCGAACCGGAACGAACCGGCAGAATATGAAAAGCTGATGCCGGGGCTTGTACAAAACTGGCGCGACGAATGGGGAATCGGCGACTTTCCGTTCTATTATGTACAAATTGCGCCATATGATTACGGCACAAGCGGATTAAACTCAGCTTACCTGCGCGAAACCCAACTTAAAGCTTCCGACGATATTGCCAATATCGGAATGGCCTGCACCATGGATGTCGGGGAGAAAAGTTGTATCCACCCGGCCGATAAAAAGGTAGTGGGCGACCGGTTGGCATACCTGGCATTAGCCAAAACATACGGGAAAAAAGGATTTGCATATTCCGGCCCGGTTTTAAAAGAAATGGTAATAGAAGGCCCGGTTGTTAAACTCACGTTTGACCATGCCAAAAACGGCCTGACCACTTTTGGAAAAGAACTGGTTCACTTTAAAGTTGCGGGAGAAAACAAAACGTTTTACCCGGCAACGGCAACCATTACCAGCAAGGGAATCACTCTTGTATCGCCGCAGGTGGAAAAACCGGTGGCCGTTCGTTATGCTTTCGACGACTTTGTGGTGGGCGAATTATTTAACACCGAAGGGTTACCAGCCTCATTGTTCCGTACCGACGACTGGCCGATGAAATAAAACTACCTTCCAATAATTTTAAAAACCACCTGCGTTTTCATTTAAAACTCAGGTGGTTTTTATTTTCTGCCGGTAATTGCTTTTCGAGAATCAACAAATTTAAAAGCAGGTTTAGCTTTCTTGTTCTGCCTTTTTTATGAGTGAGAATGTGATGATAATGTGGGCAGCATAATAAGTGGGCAGAATCAAAAAATCCAGTTCACGGTAGCCAACAAACTCCCGGAACGAGATGATGGTATCGGAAAAAAGAATCAGGAAAATGCCCAAAACATAAGGCCACCGTATCCAGCGACCAGCCCTGATCCCCACAGCAGCGCCCAGCGAAAAACAGGAAATGAGCAGGTAAACCAGTACCGCTGCCATCAATACTTTTCCGCTGATGGACGGGTACAGTACGCCAAAATAGAACAGTAAAAAAGCGGCGAGAATAATTCCGGTCACCCTCCGGTTCAGCTTTCCATTCATCAGTGCAAATGCGAGATACCCCACATGGGCAATAAAAAACATGGCAATTCCCGCGATAAACCTTCCCTGATCCCCGTGCCGGTTTGATAAAAACCAGTCGCCAAAAATCGAAAACAGGAAGGCCAGCATGATCATCCAGGTGTCTTTCTGAAATTTAAGCTTCTTAAAATACACCAGAATCAAAATCAGAATACCGGCGCCGGCGCTGCCCGATTTAAAAAAGAACCCGAAATGGTTCAGGGCCAAAACAGCCATTACCACCGGAATAACCAGCAGAAAACAGGGCCAGTGTTTTTTCCCGGACTCTTTTACCATTTTACCGTTTGATTAGAAATTCATAATTCCCGGCTTTCAATCCAATCTTTTTCATTTGGCTTTCCGTTTTCTCAACCTTTACGAAAAGATGGTCAGCCAAATCCTTTCCTCCTTCTGTAATATCAGTTGCAGAACAGAAAAATGCCGCTGTACTGTTGGCCGGGATGGTCACGTTGTAAACAATTCCTTCGCCGGTTTTTTTCCACGAAGAGATAATGGTACCGTAAGGCCCGTTATAGCTGGCTTCGAAATGATCGAGCCCTTCCACAAAATTGGGTTTCAGGATAACATTTTTGAAACCCGGCTGTTCTTCATCGGGAAAAATGCCGCCCAGCGCCTTGTAATACCATGCACTGATTTCGCCAAACATGATGTGGTTCATCGAAATATCTTTGGCAGCATCCAGCGGCCAGTTCTCGTAGAATGTGGTGGCGCCGTTCACAATCCACCATCCCCACGACGGGAAGGTTTCCTTCGATGCCACCTTGTAGGCCAAATCTGAATAACCGTTTTCGCTGAGTGCATTCAGGATGGTTTTGGTACCAAGCAAACCCACATCAATATGCGCATCGTCGGCAATCACCCGCGCAGAAAGGTTTTCAGCCACTTTCGGTTTCATTTCTTCCGGAACAAGCCCCCAGAAAAGTGCAGCGCTCAGTTCGGTTTGTAGCCCACTGCCGTATATACCGGTTTCGGCATTCAGGTATTTCTCGTTGAATGCTTTTTTGATTTTATCCGCCAGGGCTGAATATCTTTCAAAATCGTCATGTTTCCCAAACAATTGGGCTGCTTTTGCCAAAATAACCGCATCGGCATAAAAATAAACTGTCGAAGTAAACTCCTTTGGTGTTTTCGATTTTACCGGGACCCAGTCGCCTAGTCCCCAGTCGGTAATTCCGGTTGGTGCAATCCCGTCAATATAATCGACATACCGTTTGATGTTATCGTAACAACTTTCCAGTAAATGCGAATCGCCGTAAAACAGGTAAATACTCCACGGAATAATGGCGATGGTGCTGGTCCAGTCGGGGCCGTTTGCCCAGTGATAACCCCAGCCATCGGAGGGAATGATAGCCGGGAGTACACCATTCGACTGCTGCTCATCCTGATGATCGGCCAGCCATTTTTCGTAAACCGTGATGGCGTCGAAGTTGTACAACCCAGTTTCAATATTGATTTGCGCATCGCCGGTCCAGCCGTTCTTTTCGCGCTGCGGGCAGTCGGTGGGATAGCCAAACAGATTGGAAAGATACGACGCATTGGCGGCCTGCCAGGTTTTGTTCAGCGTTTCGTTGGAAGAACTGATTTCGCCAACCGGCGGTACATCGCTGTGCATAAAATAAGCCACCAGGCTATTTTCCGAAAGTTCAACCGGTTTGTCGGAGGTCACTTCCACATACTGAAACCCTTTGTAGTTGAATTTCGGCATAAACTCATCGTTGTTTCCGCTGAGAATGA
>CAZHKI010000440.1:0-3417 GCA_964533365.1 uncultured Maribellus sp.
TTTTGGGGAAAAAAATGGAGGTATCGCTCGCCTCAAAATGTACTGGATGAAATACTGGAAATTTTCCCCTCGCAGTTTATCCATATCGGTGGCGACGAATGCCCGAAAGATGCCTGGAAAGTATGTGAAGCCTGTCAGAAAAGAATTGCAGCCGAAGGTTTAAAAGATGAACATGAACTACAAAGCTGGTTCATAACAAGAATGGATCAGCATTTAACCTCGAAAGGCCGCCGGTTAATTGGCTGGGATGAAATTCTGGAAGGCGGGCTGGCACCTCAGGCAACCGTAATGAGCTGGCGTGGGATAGCCGGTGGAATAGAAGCTGCCAAACAACATCACGAAGTGGTGATGACCCCAACAACCCACATGTACATCGATTACTACCAATCTGAAAACAAAGAGAGCGAACCTCTGGCCATCGGAGGATTTGTGCCCCTGGAAAAAGTGTACAGCTTCGAACCGGTTCCCGACGAGCTGACAGCAGAAGAAGCCAAATTTATCCTCGGGGTACAATCGAACCTCTGGACCGAATATATTTCGAATACAAAATATGCTGAATACATGTTACTTCCCCGGTTACAGGCACAGGCCGAAGTAGGCTGGACAAAAAAGGAACTGAAGGATTTTCCCGATTTCGAAAAACGGCTGGAAATTGAATACCTGCGGCTGGATAAACTTGGAATAAACTACAGAAACCATAAAAAATAAAGGGAACTTCCAAAGTGTTGTTCAGAAGAAACTCAGCAACCGGGAAAGCATAAAAATAAAAGGATCCTGTCTTTCGGCAGGATCCTTTTATTTGTCATACTATCTTCGTTCTAAACTACTTTCACATTAATTGCAACAGGACCACGGTCGCTTTCTTTTATATCGAACTGTACCTTTTGATCGGGTTCCAGCTCAAGAAAACTGTCAACAATTCCGGAACGATGCACAAAAATATCTTTATTTTCGCTGGTCTGGATAAATCCAAAACCTTTCACGGCATCGTACCATTTAACAGTACCTTCCATAAAGGATTAGTAACGTTCCCTGCGATTAAAACCACCACCGCCACGACGATCACCACCGCCACGACGATCACCGCCACCACGACGGTCGCCACCGCTTCCTGCCGGACGCGGAACAGACTCATTCACTTTGATGTTCCTGCCGCCAACTTCAGCGTTGTTCAGTTCTTCGATGGCTGTTTTTGCTTCGTCGTCATCTTCCATTTCAACGAAACCAAAACCTTTGCCCCTGCCGGTAATTTTATCTGTGATAATTTTAGCAGAAGAAACTTCGCCATACTCTTCAAAAATACCTTTCAAATCTTCCTCACCAATATTAAAGGGAAGATTTCCAACATAAATGTTCATTTGTTATAAATTAAAAAAATTAATAATTCCTTTTTTTTATTATAACCAAACACAGTAAATCAAATCAATGATTTACCTGCCACGGATTGTATTGAAAATAAAATGGTGAAATTTCAGATTACGAATAAAACCGCGAAAGAAAACAAGAAAGGAATACTGTGCCCAGATTGTTTAAAAAACCAATAAAAAAAAGACCAACTCGTTAGTTTTCAGACAATCAAAACATTAAAACATTCAAAATCATCTTTCAAGTAACTTCACAAAGGTAAACTTATTTTGGATTTATCAAACAGAATGAAAAAAATTCTTTTCAGTAAAGGCCAGTGCATTTCCCTGATTATCAAAAAAAATACGGGTTCAGAAACCAATAAGATCACGAATTACGACACTGCTGACAAAACACCCGAATACCGGCGGCATGTAGGAAATAGTTCCCACTGTCGATTTTTTATTTTCACCTTCTTCCAGCCGGACGGCGTTTTCATCGACTTCCTCGGAAGAAAAAACCACTTTCACCCCTTTTTTGATGCCCATTCGCGACAGCCGTTTTCGCAGCATTTTGGCCAGTTTGCAGTTATACGATTTCGAAATATCGGCAACTTCCACTTTTTGAGGATCAAGTTTTCCGCCTGCCCCCATCGAACTGACCACTTTCAGCCCTAACTGAAGCGAATGATAAATCAGAAAAACTTTGGGAGAAAGGGTGTCGATGGCATCGACCACATAGTCGAAAGGCTGGCTTTTCAGCAGTTCAATGGTTTTCTCATCGCGGATGTAATCGTTAACCACGGTTAGTTGCAGTTCGGGATTGATGTCGAGAAAACGGGCGGACAGGATTTCGGCTTTTGGTTTTCCAACATTGCTGATAAGTGCCGGAAGTTGCCGGTTCCGGTTCGAATGCTCCACCACATCGGCGTCAACTATGGTCATTTTACCAATGCCGGCACGACAAAGCTGTTCGGCGGCGTAGGCTCCCACTCCTCCAAGTCCAACGACCAAGACGTTCGCCTGTTTTAATTTTGTGAGTTTTTCGGGGCCCAGTAAAAGTTCAGTACGTTCAAGCCAATTCATCGATAGTTGCTTTGGGTTTGAGTTTTTGTTCTGATGTTTTTAAAAACGCCGGATCAAGTTATTTTCAATGCGGTTGAAATTGTTCCAGACTGCATTTTTCAAATCTTCTTCCGAAACTGCTTTTAACGTTGCTCCCTGACGGAAAATATGTTCCACTTCGCCATCATATTCATCGGTTTCAAAGAAAAGTTTATGAAAAGGTAAATACAGAAATGACTCGATGGCTTTGGTACCACGCAGGAACAGGGCTTCGCCAAATGAAAACATGAAATTTCCGGGAGCAAGTTGCCGGGTCAGTTCCACGCTGCCGTTGTAACCATGAAAAATCCACGTTTGTACAGGTTTCATTTTCCGGTGCATTTCCAGCACGTCATTATACGCCCTCACACTGTGGATAATCAACGGTTTCTGAAACTCTTCCGACAGGACTACCTGTGCCTCAAATACCCTTTTTTGTTCTTCGAAACTGGTTTCGGTCCGTTTGTCCAGGCCACATTCACCCACAAAAATCACATGGTCAAATTCCAGCGCTTCTTCTACCTGTCTGAGCAGTTCGTTGTTTTCCTCCGGCGTTTTAATATGCCAGGGATGCAACCCCACCGAATAAAAATTTCTTCCGGAAAAAGCGGCAAAACCTTCTCCCGGAAAAATATTCTGAACCACTACTGTTTCCGTTTCCAGGCGAAAAGGATGCGTATGAATATCGATATACGGGATCGGGTTCATTGAACAGAATTTATAACAATCAAATCAATTCCATAATTTTTTTCACCACGTTTTCAGCGCCGTCTGCAATCTGGTTAATGGTTGCATTAAGCATATAACAGGGAGTAGTCACCAGTTTGTATTTCGGATCGTAAATAATTTCACCGTGCGATGTATTAACATGGGTTCCGCCCATGGACAAAATTGCAGTAGCAGTCCCTTCATCGTCACCAATGGTTACTTCCACATCGCCAAGTACTTTCGCGATTAACACCGGGGAAAT
>CAZHKI010000441.1:0-3388 GCA_964533365.1 uncultured Maribellus sp.
ATCATTTGCCCTTTATTTTCGGAGTTCATGGCCCAGCTTGGCACAAGTAACGGAAAGTCAGATTCAGGTTCATAAACCCTGCTTCCACCGGCCCGGGCAAACCGATACCCTTTTTCGAGCAAAACGTCGATCACCTCCTGGCTCAGGCTGTATCCCGGATATGCAAATGAAACCGGTTTTGTAATGTGCATGGAATCGCATTTCCGCTCAATGTAATTTAACTCGGCCAGCAACTCTTCGCGCGTCAAACGGGCTACCGCCGGATGGTTGCGTGTGTGGTTGGCGATTTCGAAGCCCATTTTGTCGAGTTCTTTTATCTGCCGCCAGTTCATGTATTTGGCTGTGTCGCTGAAATTGGGCGGAAACTCGCACACAAAAAACGTGGCGCCAAAACCGTATTCCTTCAGTAGCGGCGCAACCACCGAATAGTGGCTGGCAGTGGCATCGTCAAAGGTGAGAACGACCAGTTTTTCCGGCATTTTCTTTTTTATGATTTGTGCCTCAGCACCACAAACAACAATAAGTGCCAGTAGAAAAATTCCAATAATCTTTTTCATTTTTTTCTGTTTTCATTGCGAATTACTGCTTCATCAAATCTTCGGGCTACTGCCGCATCGAATTCTGCCAGTTTCTTCCATTCGTCTGCCCCGTAAACGCCAGCCTTCGAATAATCGAACTCATTAAACCCGGTTTTGCGCAGTACTGATTTATTTTTAATCCTGAAATCGTTGGCTGTTGGATTGACAAACTGTGGATCGGCAATGATGGAATGGACATCTTTGCCCGATTTCTGCCACTCGGAGAACGACATCTTTTTAAACCTGACATCGTTGGTCCGGGTATCCCAGTAACAGTTGTTGTCGGTGCTGATGTTGATTTTGTCCCAGTTGCTGCTCAGTAAATCGCCTGTTGAATACCAAATGATATTGTTTGTAAAGGTAAACGAGAGGTGCTCCTCGACTCGCGTTGCCTGGAGCTGGGCTTTCATATTACTGGCAAAAATGTTGTTTCGAATGATATTCTCTTTTCCGTAATGTTGATGGAATCCCGAGTTTTTACACTGGTAAACCAGGTTGTTTTCCATCACAATCCCGGTGGAACCTTCGTCGGTGTAAAGTCCCCATCCGCCGTAATCGTATGAATAAACATGGTGAACGACGTTGTTGCTGACGGTTGTGCCTTCCGATTCGCCCAGACAGTAAACGCCGCCCATATCACACAACTCGCCCCATCCAAGATGGTGAATGTGATTGAATTCGATTTTGTTCCGTTTCGACGGGCTGGTTGTATATCCCCAAACCCAGCCGACCGACACGCCCGAATAGCGGAAATCGGCAATTTCGTTGTGGGTAATCTGGTTGTCGCTGGTGTTGAAAAGAATGACCCCCACAGCGCACGGAAAAACATATCCGCCCGAGCGGATGATATTGTTGTCAACCCGGATATTTTTTGTCAGGTGAAGCGGATTTTTGGGCTGAACCGTTTCGCCGATTTTTACTCCGCCGGCACCCAAATCGTGCAAATAACAGTGTTCGACGCTGCAATGGGAACAGGCCCTGCGAAACCAGACGGCATACGTGCCGGTGCGGGCAATTTCACAATCCACAAAATGAATATTTTCAGCAAAATCGGCCGTCACTACTGCACCAATCGGAGCAGCAGCCTGGGCCGGTCCGTCGCCGCCTGAAGGCATTTTGTACCCGGCAACCTGGAACGAAAGTCCTTCGAAACGAATATTCTCAACCTTCTCCCCTGTATTTTCATCACCCTCAATAACCAGAAACTGATGAGTCACCGGTGCCACAATTTCAGTGTTTTCGATGGTTTCGCCAGGAAGCGGCATATAATACAAAAATCCGGAGCGGTCGAGGTACCATTCGCCGCAGGTGTCCAGCGCGGCACGATAATTTTCGATAATATAGCGGGTATTTGTATCGAAGGAGTTCCAGGGTTTCATGCCCCCACCAGCAATAAACACGGCCGACGAATCGCTTTCAAAGCCCAGAATCCGTTTCCGGGTGTTGTCCCATTTGTGGGAAAATACAATTACCGCCTTGTCGTAATCATCCGGCGAGAAGGAAGCAACCTGCTCCGAGCCGTCGGGAAAAAGTTTCAGCTTTTGTACGGCCAGTTCGGGAGCGCGCCCGCCACCGCCAATCAGCACGGTTTCGGAAACACCCTTCAGATAATAAAAACCGCTGTTGGGCGATTTTGCGCGGATTGCCCGGCGCCCGTTTACATACAACTGCCCGAAATCCCAGCCAAATTCTGCCACTTCCGGAATTCTGGCCCGCCAAAGTTTTTCCGTAACTTTTTCGAAACCCTCAATGGTTTTTCCCCCGCAAAAAACCGGAGCAGCTCCTACGGCAGCTTTGATAATGACCGGTGCACCGGGAGTCCCGGAAACTTCGGGATAAAAAACCAAAGGTTCTGACATAAAATATTTTCCATCGGCAACCAATACTTCCACTGTGCCTGTTTCAGGCTGGCTCGTTTTGATTTCTGCCAGTTTCTCCAAGGCCCCGGATAACGTGGCCAGCGGCTGTTCGCGGGTTCCCGGCGCGTTATCGTTGCCGGAAGGAGATACATAAATTTTTAATCCTGGACCCTGGGCATTACTCTCCAAAACAAAAAAAAGAAGAACAAACAAAAATGTGAATACGGATGACAAATGCCTGAAAACAATCATGATAGTTATTTTATTGGATTATACTATATTACATTTAAACCTACCAGGTTAAACGATTGAAAAATAGTTATTTTTTTACCTGTTTATAAGTTAACTGCAACGATTTCTTTTTTTCACCAAGAAAAATTGCGAATCCGCGGGCCAATTCCTCCCCGCTTTTTTTCATCACCTTGCCAGTATTGTCATCAATAATTTGATACGTTGCATTAAGGTCCAATCCTTTAAGTTTTATCTGAAGAGAATCGCTTAGACACTTTTCTCTCCTGAAAGCCATAATAATTCCATCTCCTTCGCAGGGGCGGTTAAGCTGGTATGCCAGCCAGCTATCGTTTCGCAGCAAGGCATCAGTACCGGTCAACGGATAATAATCGCCGTAATAATACGGGCGCAGGCGTTTAAAATCGTTCATGCATTTCTGCATTTCAGAAATAGAACTTCCCGAACTGTGAATATCCCAGAAAAGAGCGATCGAACTGCTCATACTTGACCGGAAATCATATTTTGAGCTGGTAAAAAGGCCGGTACCATGAAGGGGCAGGTAAAAATTCAACCCGTAAGAATGGTTTTGGTATCCATTGGGTTCGCCATACCCGTAATCGCTTCGCCACAAAGGCGAACTGCGCGAAATGGTTTCAAGGTCGATACGGCGCCCGCCGCTGGCACAATTGTCGATGATCAGGTTGGGAAAACGTACCTGCA
>CAZHKI010000442.1:0-3381 GCA_964533365.1 uncultured Maribellus sp.
GTCTTCACCGAAAACTACCGGCTTGAAGACGGGATCAACTTGCTGAAAAAAGCAAACATAGAAGTGGAACAAGTTGAATTTGAACCTGCTGAGTAATGATGAACAAAAAAATCACTCCGTTTATTCCCCTGTTGATTGCTGTTTCTGTAGCCGGAGGCATTCTTATTGGCAACCTGCTGAAAAACAACAGCCAGCCCGTTTATTCCGGACTTGGACTAAACAAGCCCAATAAAATAAACACCATCCTCGATTTGATTTCCCAGGGTTATGTTGACAGTGTCAATACCGGCGAAATCATTGAAAAAACCATTCCTGAAATTCTGAAAAACCTCGATCCGCACACCACCTATATTCCGGCAAAAGAGATGCAGGAAGTGCAGGAAGAGATGCGTGGCAATTTCTCCGGAATTGGTGTCCAGTTTTCCATCCAGGAAGATACCGTCCGCGTGATTGAGGTCATTTCAGGCGGGCCTTCCAGCAAAGTTGGGGTAATGCCCGGCGATCGGATCGTCCAGGTAAACGATTCGCTGATAGCAGGTGCCAGCGTGGAAAACAATACCGTGCTGAACCTGTTGCGGGGGCCTAAAAATTCAAAAGTTACCATTTCTGTTTTGCGAAAAGGATACAATAGCGAGCTGGAATTTGAGATTACCCGCGACGACATTCCCATATTCAGTGTCGATGTTTCGTACATGATTGACGACGAAACCGGATTTATCAAAATCAGCCGGTTTGCCGAAACCACCTACGATGAATTCATGAAAGGCATGGAAAAAATATCGAAAATGGGCGCCTCGAAAGTAATCATCGATTTACGGCAAAACACGGGCGGCGCCCTGATGGGAGTACTGCAAATGGTTGACGAATTCCTCGAAAAAGGGGAACCTATTTTATATACCGAAGGATTGAACCAACCCCGGAAAACCTACAACGCTTCGGGGAAAAACCGGTGGAAAGACATCAAAGTGTATATCATGATTGATGAATTTTCGGCTTCGGCCAGCGAGATTTTTGCCGGCGCAATGCAGGACAATGACCGCGGAATTGTCATCGGGCGGCGTTCGTTTGGCAAAGGCCTGGTGCAGGAACAAATCCCGTTGATGGATGGTTCGGCACTCCGCCTTACCGTGGCGCGTTTCTATACTCCCAGCGGACGTTGTATCCAAAGTTCGTACGAAAACGGGAACGAAGATTACTACAACAACATTTACGCACGTTTCCACAGCATGGAACAACTGATTGCCGACAGCGTCCATTTTGCCGATTCGCTAAAATATCAGACCAAAGGCGGCCGCACCGTTTACGGCGGGGGTGGAATTATGCCCGACTTTTTTGTACCTGTCGATACTTCCGGCAATTCAGAATATTTCGACGCGATTTACCGGAAAGGGTTGATTTACACCTATGCTTATTACTATACCGACCAAAACCGCGAAATCCTTTCAAAATTTAAAAAGGCAGAAGAGATTGAAAATCACCTGGATAAAATCAACATCCTGAACGAATTTGTTCAATATGCCGCTGCCAAAGGAGTTCCCAAAGATGAGAATGGATTAAAAGAATCGGGGCTGATTATCAAAACCCAACTGAAAGCCTACATTGCCCGGAATATAATGGGCGAAGAAGGATTTTACCCCATCATCCGGCAAATTGATAAAACCCTGCTGAAAGCGATTGAAATATCGCAGAAAAACCTGCTGGTTGAAAACATTCAGGTTGCCAATCAAAACCAGGCAACGAATGAATAGGAAACGATAAAAGGACTCGCTTCCAGCCTTTTTATTTCGAGATTTCGAGCATCCGCTGAATCGGAATGCGGGCTTTTTCGATCACATCGGGCGAAAGGATAATTTCGGGTTGCTCATATTTCAGGCAGATATATAATTTCTGCAAACTGTTCAGTTTCATATACGAACAATCGTTGCAAGCGCAGGTGGAATCGTTGGATGGCGCCGGGATAAATACTTTCCCGGGACAGGCTTTTACCATCTGGTGCAGGATTCCGCTTTCGGTGGCTACAATAAATTTTACGGCATCGCTTTTCTGCACGTACTGCAGCAGCGAAGTAGTTGACCCGATGTGTTTGGCCAGCAGTAAAACCGGTTTTTCGCATTCGGGGTGGGCAATAAATTCAGCATCGGGATGCTCGTCCATCAGGGCAATAATTTTTTCAACCGAATATTGTTCGTGCACCATGCAGGCGCCGTCCCACAACACCATCTCGCGCCCGGTGATGCTGTTGATGTAGTTGCCCAGGTTTTTATCGGGGGCAAAAATGAGTTTTTGATCATCCGGGAAACTGTCCACAATTCGTTTTGCATTGGCCGATGTACATACAATGTCCGACATGGTTTTCAGGTCGGCTGTGGCGTTGATGTAAGTCACCACTTTATGATCGGGATAGCGGGCTTTGAACTGGGCAAATTTATCAGCCGGCGCCGATTCGGCCAGCGAGCATCCGGCTTTCAGGTCGGGAAGGATTACTTTTTTCGACGGATTAATAATTTTTGCGGTTTCGGCCATAAAATGAACTCCCACGAAAACAATCATTTCTGCTTCGGTAGCAGCGGCGGCCTGCGCCAATCCGAGGCTGTCGCCTACAAAATCGGCAATGTCCTGCAACTCGCCATCAACATAAAAATGGCTGAGGATGACCGCATTTTTCTCTTTTTTCAGGCGGAGGATTTCTTCCACCAGTTTCACATCCGGACCAATCGTTTCGTCGATATAACCTTTTTCCTCCAGCATTTTATCCATCTGTTCCTGTTTCATTATTTTATCCTGAAAGTTTCTCAACAAATTGGCGGCAAAATTATAAATTCATTTATAAAAACAGTCTTTTGTCTGAAATGTTTGGGATTGAAGGAACAAGTTTAACGGGAAATTTTCCTGTGAACTCCCCGTTAAACGTTGAATTATACCCGGTTCTACCTGACTATGAACTTTTTATTAACGGAGGCACCATTTAGGATTTCCACCTTCAAAAAATAGATCCCGGGCTGTAAATCAGAAACGTCGATTTTTTTTAACTGATTGTTATTCATAAAAATCATTTCGCCACTTACTGAATATACCGCAAGAGATTTTATTTCAAGGTTGGTGGAAATATTCAGCAATTGAGAAGCCGGATTGGGATAAATTTCAACCTGATTTTGGAATAATGGTTGCAGCGAGTTCCCCGTTTGCAGCTCGATATCTGTGATGTCGCGAACCAACAACTGGTACGTGCCTGAATATTGGGAAACAATTCCGGTAAGGGTAACTTTCCCGGCGGGAATTTTCTCCCCCACAAGTCTCGAGGTCCAGGCGGAATAGAGTACGGATTGCCCGGTCCCGTCGGAAAACGGATACGACTTATTGGAATCAGGGATGGTAGAACCG
>CAZHKI010000443.1:0-737 GCA_964533365.1 uncultured Maribellus sp.
CAGTCCATGAAAAGATTCCTCGAAAATGAGTGGGCACTGGCGAAGGTATCGGGTGAAATCACTGCAAAAGAGTTGCCTGTAGCCATCGACCGTCATTCCTATTCGCACGGGAAGCTGGTGGAACCCGGCCCCGCAAAACCAATAAAGGGATGGAAGATGGTTGAAAACTGGCACCCGGCCGACGGGAAAGGCACACGCGCCAATTATGTTGACGTTCCAATGCTGGAGGGCAGCTACCCCGGGAAAATTATCAAGTTTCATTTCAGGGGCGACGCCGTGGGAATTGCCGTTGCCGCCGGCCCCGACGCGGGAATTATCGAATACAGCATTGACGACGCGCCCTGGAAAAAGCAGGATTTGTTTACCCGGTGGAGCAGCGGGCTGCATCTGCCCTGGTTTTATACTCTGGGCGCCGGACTGAAACCAGGAAACCACGTGGTGCAAATCCGCCTCAGCGGGGATAAAAATCCTGAAAGTACAGGAAATTTCTGCCGTATCCGGTATTTCTATTTTAACGGAGAAAGTGAGTGAGCTGCCACCGGGTTTCACTGCCCGGATCAGTATCCCGGCAGGCGACTTCTGTTTCCGGTCTTGCTAATATTCCCGGAGCCCACGCTCGATGTATTCTTTTTGCCAGATTTCGAAAAGGAAAGGATCTGCTGGGATTTTACCCGGTTCGTTTTTCAGGAGCTCTTCCAGTTCAGGTTTTAGTTCCTCGTTGGGAGCGGTTTTTTTCA
>CAZHKI010000443.1:747-3369 GCA_964533365.1 uncultured Maribellus sp.
ATATACAATGTTTTGTTGGGCAGTCTCAGTTCGGTTGGATTTGAATTGCCGTTTTTTTCGTCAGAAATGGAGATGGTTTTGTAGCCAATGGTTCCTTCTTTTTGTTCCCTGATAAAACCTTTTTCGGTAATGGTTTCGCCGGGATTGGCCAGCGCCGCGGCAACCTGTTTGCGAAATCCTGCTTTCTGGAAACGGTTTTTAAAATAGAAGGAACAGTAGTTAATTCCGATGTTGATCCGGTTTTCGCGGGCAAACTCCAGGATTTCGAGAGCGGCCAGTTCCGATTCAAGAACGATGGGCTGCTCGGCCGTTATGATAGTGTAACTACGTTTTGACAATTTTTCAACATTGTGCCTGGTAAGCCGCAACTGGTGCAGGTTGAGGTTGGTTACCCCGGCCTGGACCATTGCGGGAAGTAACTGTTTTAGCTTCTCCTTTTCCTCCGGAATTGCCGGAATTTCGATGGTGATGTTTGGGATAATTCCTTTTGCAAATCCGATTTTGTCGAGTTTAAATCCGGTGGCGCCAATGTCGAAACGTACTTCGTTAAGGCCGGCATCCGCCAGTTTCCTGAACTTCTGTTCGTCGGCCAGGATTCCGTTGGTGTACATCCAGGTGTAGATTTCAGGATTGCATCGTTCGCGGACGGTTTTCAGATAATGCAAGGTGCGGTCGAAAAAGAGCAGCGGTTCGCCGCCGCTGAAACTGACGCCTTTAAATCCGAAAAAGTTAATGTAATCGGCATATGCTTCGGCAGTTTCGAATTTCAGGTTTTGCGTGGAGGGAACCTCGTCGGCCAGTTGGGGCGCAGGACAATAAAAACAGGAGCCGTTGCATTTGCCGGTGATAAAAAGGCAACTCCAGTTTCCCTGGCCGCAAATTTTACATCCGGGCGAAATGTGATTGTAAAAAGGTTTCGTCTCTTTAAACAACCAACTGCCGTTCATTTTTCCGGTCAATTTGTCTCTTTGTTCCTGCGCTTCGGCAGCCTGGTAAAAATTGAGCCATTTTAAATCCTGAAATACAGAAAATGTTTCACGGTTTTTGTTGACCAGATCATTCAGGTACGAATCGAATGCTTCCATAATAATTGAAATGAGAATGAAAAAACAATCCAAATGAAATTCGCAGGGGAAATGAATGAAATGGTATTTCAGAATTCAGAGAAAATATACAGGCAGATGAGTAGCAAAAACAAACCTTTTTCACCGGGTTTAACCCGATGAAAAAGGTGTAGTATAATATTTTTTGGCCAACTCATTTTTTTGCTAATCATGTACAATTTGAAGTTTGCAAAAATAACAAAAAAATGTTCCGGGAATGAATGCTGAACCAGGTCAGGGTTTATCTTTTAATTCGATGAACCATACGATGGAAGCCAGCCCGGAAGGGATAATTCCTGAGGTGTGGTTAAGGCCTGGCAATCCTTTCCAGATAACTTTATTGATGGGAACACCCTTGGCCAGAAAACCCTGGTACATGTCGGTCGATACTTTTGTTGGTACAAAATCATCTTCCATTCCATGAATAATGAACGTAGGGATTTTGGTTTCCCATGCTGAAATGCTGTTGGCTTCCAGCGTTGTCATCAGCGAGGTAAATTTGGTATCGGTGCTGTAGTTTGATAAATAATTGGCTGTAAACAAGTCGGAGATTTTGGTTGTCAGTTCGGCGTTGATTTGTTCACCCGACTTGCTTCCGTCGAAGAGCGTGGATATTTTTGCTGCGTAGGGCGCTTTAAAAATCTCGGTAACCGGTGTTGTTACGTCGCCGGTGTTGATGTAACTGTTGATCATGTATCCGAGGAAATAAGGCATAGGGTAAGTAGTGAGCCCGGTTACATATTCGTTGATGTATTTCAGATCGTATGGCCCGGCTCCGCAGGCGCTGGCTTTCAGGTTGAATTCATCCATGTATTTATCTTCAATTTCCTTTTGCAGTTGCATGGTAGCCCATCCACCCTGCGAATATCCGGCAATGTATAATTCGTCGGAGAGATCAATTTTTAAGTGATTTTTAACCATTTCTTTGGTGGCGCGCAACATATCGATAACCGATTTCACCGTGGATGCCTGGTCAAGGTAAGGATGGAACATATCGTCGGATTGGCCAAACCCGAGGTAATCGGGGATAGCTACTACAAATCCGGTGGAGGCAACCGATTCAAGAAGCTGGTAAAGCTGAAAGTCGGGATTAACCGTTGGCGCATTGCTGTGCAACGTGTTGGTGCCATTTTGGTAGCTGAGAATGGGGAAAGGGCCGTCGCCGGAAGGAACACAAACCAGTCCCGATGCCATTTTGATCTGTGTCCGGTATGAGGTGTAATAGGTTATCCGGTAAATGGAAACCCCGTATTCCACTTTTTCGCTAATGGTGGCAACTTCAGGATATTCTTCAAATTGATTGAAAGCCAGTTTGATTAAATCGGGCAAATAGGCTTTTTCAAATTCATAGCTTATCAGGAATTTATCTGCCGGCTTTTTATCGTCGTCGTTGTTAAATAAATCGCACGACGAAAAAAACAATACAACTACGAGTATGGCAAAAAGTTTTTTGGTAAAAGTCTTCATTTTCTGATGAGATTTAATGTGTTCATTTTCAAAAATAGTCAAAAATAAAATT
>CAZHKI010000444.1:0-3345 GCA_964533365.1 uncultured Maribellus sp.
AATGACCCCTTCGCGGTATTTCACATTTTTCACCAGGCGCCGGAACGAATCTTTTGCATGAATGGTATGATCGGCTTTGGCCCGTTTCGGCATCTTCGAAACAGCAATAATCACCAGCATCACAATAACAAACAGGCCCAGAATGACATACGGATTGCGGATAACAGCTAAATCGTGGGTACGGATTGCAGCTTTTTCGGCGGCGCCCAATGTTTCGAAAATGACATTCCCGGCGGCATCCCGTTTGTCTGACTCCAGTGACGACAAAATAACATTTGAAGCGACAAACATACCCAAAATCGATCCCAGCGGGTTAAACGACTGGGCCAGGTTGAGCCGGCGGGTAGCCGTTTCAGGATCGCCCATCGACAAAATATACGGATTAGCCGTTGTTTCCAGGAAAGCCAGGCCAAAGGTCAGAATGTAGAGTGAAACCAGAAAAAATCCGAAAATTTCGAACTGGGCTGCCGGAAAAAATAACAGCGCTCCAATGGCATACAATGCCAAACCAATGATAATGCCCAGCTTATAGGTATACCGTTTGATGATTAATGCCGCCGGAATAGCCATAGTTGCGTATCCGCCATAAAAAGCAAACTGAATCAACGCTGCTTTTGCATTGGAAATTTCCATCACGGTTTTAAACGCGGCGACCATCGGGTTGGTGATGTCGTTGGCAAAACCCCATAAGGCGAAAAGGCTGGTAATAATAATAAACGGGACCAGCATCTCTTTCGAAACAACAATCTTTTTCGGATCTTTCATTTTATTGGTTTATAAAAATTATGCGGTTAAATTGTAAATATTTTATTCAAATTGCAACCTGTTCTTCCCGGTTCATTTTCTGATATCTGTTTTTTTTACATGCCGGAATTACAAATATTGATTTTTATTCTCCGATTTTAACTGCTCCACTATTTTTTTGACATCTTCGGTTTTATCGCGGTGGCAAACCAAAACGGCATTTCCATCCTGGACCACAACAACATTGTCGAGGCCAATTACAGCCACTATTCCTTTTTCAGCGTGGATATACGAATTCCCGGATTCCAGGAAAATGGCTTCACCCGACCCCACATTTCCGTTCTCGTCTTGTTCACTGCACTGGTAAACCGACTCCCAGCTTCCAAGGTCATTCCAGTCGAAATTTCCTTCCACAAGGTAAATGTTCCGGGCATGTTCCATAATTCCGTAATCAACCGAAATGCTTTGTACGGCGCGGTAAACGGTGTTGAGTGTCTGTTCAAAGGAAGGGCTGCCCAATTGGGCCTGGATTTTACGTAAATCGGCATACAATTCAGGCGCAAACTCTTTCACAGCATCAAGAAATACCGATATTTTAAAAACGAACAAACCGCTGTTCCAGTAGAACCCACCCTGTTTTAAATATTCCGAAGCTTTTATTTCGTTGGGTTTTTCAACAAAACGTTCTACTTTAAATTGCCGGATGGTTTTATCGCCGGTAATTTCTTCCGACGTTTTTACATAACCGTAACCAGTTGCCGGATAGGTCGGCGAAATTCCAATGGTCACAATTCCATTGCGTTCTTCGGCAATATCCACTGCAGCCAGAACGGTATCCCGGAATAATTCATTGTTTTTGATTAAATGATCGGAGGGGGAAACCACCATAATCCCATCGCGATCAACCTTTTCGGCGAACATGGCAGCCAGGCCAATACAGGGCAGCGTATTTTTGCCAACGGGTTCGTAAATCAAATTTTCCCGTGGCAACACCGGGGTTTGAGCTTCCAGAATTGCGGCCTGACTTTTATTCGAAACGATATAAATGTTTTCAGATTTTGTAAATCCTGAAAAGCGTTGAATGGTTGACTGAATTAACGAATCTTCGCCAAAAATTGGTAAAAACTGTTTTGGCCGGGCAGTTCGGCTCCGTGGCCAGAACCGGGTACCGGAACCTCCGGCCATAATCAGGCAAAATATTTTTCCCATGTTTTTTTATTTTATCGGGTACGAATATAACATGATTTCACCCGGTTTTCCACGATTATTTATTATGTACCACTTTTCTTCCTTTCAATATTTCACTTTAATTTTAAGGGTTCCCTCCACCGTTTCTTCAGAAGGAAAAACAATATATCCGCCGCCACTTCCCGATGTAATTGCTCCTGAGTAACGGGGAAAATAATTTGCCTGCATTTCATCCATCACCCAGCCGGGGACAGTATGGGGCAACATTTCGCTCCAGCATAAAAAAGTTTCCTTCATCGATTCGCCTAACAATTTAACATCCTTTTTCAGGATGGCTTCGAAACAGTTTTCCCCCGATTCGCCCAGTCTTTTAACCAACTCTCTGGTCAGATTCTTTTCTGAAACCGGATTATAACCTTCGGGACGGGGCTGCAACGGCGCAAAATGCAATACTTCCGACAACCATTCGCAGGTTTCGGCATCGCGGATGTTTTCGATGTGCTGCGGCCAGAATCTGCCGTTGTAATCGAGCCGGCTGATTCCGGGAACCAGCAATCCGATGTGGTCCTGCGATCCGGAGATATAATCTGATCCCGGAGGATTTTCGGCGCCAAACAACAGTTGCGCATTTCTTACCGGGTCGCCATCAGGAAGTTGATCTCCCCAAAGTTCGATGCCTACCCGGCGCGAACTGGTGGCCATTCCTGAGCGGTCGTTAAAACCAATGGTGGGCCAGATTTGCGCCACCACCACCGAACCCGGGCAGATTTCGGAAACCCAGGGCTGATCGACCCAGCCGCCGGCCAGGCAAACCCGGTATGGAAATTTTAATTCCTTTTTTGAAGAGGAACTGGAACGGGCCGGCAATCCGGTTTCCGGAATCCGTTCCAGTACAATCAGTTCCACGCCATTTTCTTCACAAAGCCGCTTTTTATCGGGCGTGTAACCATCATGGTTCACTATAAAATAATCAGGTTTCAACGCCTTCAAATCTTCCTCAAAATCAAGCATTCCCCAGCCCGAGGCAATGCTGGCCTTTTCCACGTAGCGAACTGCCCCGACCATATATTTACGTTCCTCCTGCGAAAAGTAAGGCGCTTTTCCCTTTAATATCCGGATGTTCTCATCCTGCCCCACATACACATACAGTTTTCCGTATTGAGCCGCCGTTTTGAAAAATGCAATGTGCCCCGCATGAAGCAAATCGTAACAGCCGCTCACCATCACTGTTTTCTCATTCATAAAACCCTGTTATATCTTGAAATTTCAAAACAACCCTTTCAACTTAAGATTCAGTTAAAAACGGGTTGTATTGTTGATCATCTGCTCCTTAATCCAGTCGTACGTTTTTTTCATTCCGTCCTTTAAGGGGAACGAAGGTGCCCAGCCGAGATATTGTTTGATTAAGGTATT
>CAZHKI010000445.1:0-3343 GCA_964533365.1 uncultured Maribellus sp.
CCGGCCTACGCCGACCAGGCCATCCGCATCGTTTTCTGGGGCGACGAAATTGAGGAAATCAAAGGGTTCGATCCGCTTACCGGGCACGAAAACGAAACCTTTGACGAAGTAAAGATTTATCCGGCCAATATTTTTGTGACCACCAAAGACCGCATGAAATCGGCCATTCGGAACATTCAGGACGATTTGGTAAAACAGGTGGAATATTTCAGGGAGATCGGAAAACCGTTCGAGGCCAAACGGATTCTGGAACGGGTGGAGTACGATATGGAAATGATGCGCGAACTGGGCTACTGTCCGGGTATTGAAAACTATTCGCGTTATTTCGACGGACGGGCGCCGGGAACACGACCGTTTTGCCTGCTCGACTATTTCCCTGACGATTTTCTCTGCATCATCGACGAAAGCCATGTCACCCTGCCGCAAATCAGGGCAATGTACGGCGGCGACAATTCGCGGAAGGTAACCCTGGTGGAATATGGTTTCCGGCTTCCGGCAGCCCTCGATAACCGCCCCCTCAAATTCGAGGAGTTTGAGGTGCTTACCCCGCAGGTGGTTTACGTGAGCGCTACCCCGGCCGATTATGAACTGGCCCGCTGCGAGGGCGTGGTGGTGGAACAGATCATCCGGCCCACCGGCCTGCTCGATCCGGTGATCGATGTGCGGCCCAGCGCCAATCAAATCGACGATTTGATGCACGAAATCAACCTCCGGACGGAGAAAAACGAACGTGTGCTGGTAACCACCCTGACCAAACGGATGGCCGAAGAATTGTCGAAATACCTGGTCAACATGGGCGTAAAAACCCGTTATATACACTCGGATGTGGATACAATGGAACGGATTGAAATAATGGAGCAACTGCGAAAAGGCGAGTTCGATGTACTGGTGGGGATCAACCTGCTGCGCGAAGGACTGGATTTGCCCGAAGTTTCGCTGGTGGCCATTTTGGATGCCGACAAGGAAGGGTTTCTGCGTTCGGAACGATCGCTGACACAAACCGCCGGCCGCGCTGCGCGAAATATCAACGGAACGGTCATTATGTATGCCGACAAAATTACCGATTCGATGCAGCGCACCATCGACTCCACCAATTACCGCCGCGAAAAACAGATGAAATATAACATCGAAAACAACATCACCCCGACCCAGATTGTTAAACCCACCCGCGAAATTATCGGATACGAATACCGCAGCGACAAGCAGCAACCTTACAGCGGAGGATTGGGACAGCCCGATATTGCGGCCGATCCGGTGGTCCAATACATGAGCGTTGAAGGATTAGAAAAAGCCATTGAACAAACTAAAAAACAGATGCAGGCTGCTGCCAAAGAACTCGATTTTATTGAAGCCGCCCGCCTTCGCGACGAAATGTTTGCCCTGCAAAACCTCCTCTCGGAACGGAAACAGAAAAAGTAATCCACATCATTCTGTTTTGGAATCGGATGATAAAAATGTATTTTTGCCGGCAAATTCAGGAAAAATGGCATCCAGTATTTTCATGAAAATCATATCGGAGACAGAACAACTTCTTTTTCAGCCCAACCAGTTCTGGAAAAATGAAAAAAGCAGGGGAACAACCCCCAGCCAACTGCTGGCGGGCTATTTTTTGCCACTCCTGCTCGTGGTTGGCGTTGCTGTTTTTTTGGGTGAGTTAATGAAAAACTCGGTTTTTGATTTTTCATTTTCGGTATTGAAAGCTTTACGGGAAATGGTTTTATTTATTGCAACCGGCTTTTTTTCTCTCATTTTTATTAACGAACTGGTTCACTCGTTCGGAGGCAAAAAAAGATTCCGCAATTCGGTGGTACTGGTGGTTTACTCAATGGTCCCCATGATGCTGGCTTCGGTGGTAACCGGCTTGTTTCCTTTTCTTTATGTACTTGATGTACTTGGCTTTTACAGTTTTTATATTTTTTGGGTGGGAGCGAAGGAACTGGTTACTGTTCCTGATGCTAAAAGGAGCAGCTTCCAGATTCTTATTATTGTTGCGATATTTTTAACGTTTAGTATTTTAAGCATTGTTTTGGCTAAACTTATAACTTATTTCTAATGGCACACCGGAACGAAAATATCAGTATTAAAAACCGGAAGGCTACTTTTGAGTATGAACTCGTTGAGCGGTTTGTGGCCGGGATGCAGCTGGTTGGCACCGAAATTAAATCCATCCGGAACGGGAAGGCAAACCTGACCGACTCGTATTGCCAGTTCAATTTTGGCGAGTTATATGTGAAAAACCTGCACATTTCGGAATATGAAATGGGGACCTGCAACAACCACATTGCCAAACGCGACCGGAAACTATTGCTCAACCGGAAAGAACTTTTGAAACTGGAAAAGAAAGTGAAAGAATCGGGATTTACCATTGTGCCGGTAAAGCTTTTTGTGAACGAGAATGGTTTGGCCAAGCTGGAAATTGCCCTGGCAAAGGGTAAAAAAATCTACGACAAGCGCGAAACGCTGAAGGAAAAAGATTCGAAACGCGACATGGATCGGATGATGAAATTTTAGAAACCGTTTTACTGAGTTCCGGTTTTGAAAACCTTTCTTTTCTGACTACCGGTTTTTCCCGGTTAATTTTTAAACCACTACCATATTTTCGGGCGGGATAATTTTATCGCCTTTGTATTTAAGCAATAGGTTGGCAACGGCCAGCGCGTCTTTTTCGCAATAGGTCACAATCCGTTTCAGGTCGTTTTCTTCCCAGTAAACTTTGGCAACCTGGCTGCCGTCGATATCGTCTTTTGGCGAAGGGATGTTGAACAGTTCGCACAACAGCGAAAGCGAAGTATAATGTTTATAGTCGCCGAATTTCCATAGTTGCAGGGTGTCGATCAACTGGTCTTTGATTTCCCAGGGTTTTGCCCCGGCCATGTCGAGGATGGGGGGCAGCGTCAGGTTGTTCACCAGCGCGCGCCGGGCAATGTACGGAAAATCGAATTCCTGCCCATTGTGCGCGCAAAGCCTGCGTTTCCCGGTCCGGCTGAATTTTTCGAGGGCAGTGAAGAAATCGCTGATCAGAATTCGTTCATCATCATCGAAAAACGATTTCACCCTGAAAAACAATTCGCCTTGTTTTTGAGAAACGTAACCGGCCGAAATGCAGATGATCCTTCCAAATTCGGCATATATTCCGGCGCGTTCATACAGTTCTTCGGCCGGTTCTCCATTATCAATGTAATATTTCATTTTATGTTGCCACAACTCCTGCCATTTTTCGGTCAGGTGGCCGTATTCGGGAACCAGCGGAACCGTTTCAATATCGATGAAAAGGACTTCCTCAACGATTAAATTTTCGAGCATAATTATTGATTTTTGAGTGTTTGGCTGATGTGGTTGGTTA
>CAZHKI010000446.1:0-3330 GCA_964533365.1 uncultured Maribellus sp.
TATTCAATATAATTATATTTCGGTTTTACTTGAACTGCCCTGGAACGAATATACCAACGACAATTTCGATCTGAAAAATGCAGCCAAAATCCTGGACGAGGATCACTACGGGCTGGAAAAGGTGAAGGAACGGATACTGGAACATCTGGCCGTGCTGAAGCTGAAAAACGACATGAAATCGCCCATCCTCTGTTTATACGGCCCTCCCGGGGTTGGGAAAACCTCGCTGGGGAAATCGGTGGCCCGGGCGCTCGGCCGCCAGTACGTGCGCATGAGCCTGGGCGGGCTGCACGACGAATCGGAAATACGGGGGCACCGCCGCACCTACATTGGCGCCATGCCCGGCCGCATCATCCAGAACATCAAAAAGGCAAAATCGTCGAACCCGGTGTTCATTTTAGACGAAATCGACAAGGTTTCCAATGATTTTCACGGCGACCCGGCCTCGGCGCTGCTCGAAGTCCTTGACCCGGAACAAAACGCCGAGTTTCACGACAACTACGTGGAAGTGGATTACGACCTGTCGCGGGTGATGTTTATTGCCACGGCCAACACCCTGAACACCATTGCGCCCCCGCTGCGCGACCGCCTCGAACTGATTGAGGTGAGCGGTTACCTGGTGGAGGAAAAAATTGAAATCGCCAAACGCCACCTCATCCCCAAACAGTTGGAAAACCACGGGCTGAAATCCAAAGACGTCACCTTCAGCAAAGAGGTAATCGAACAGATTGTGGATGGTTACACCCGCGAATCGGGCGTGAGGGAACTCGATAAAAAGATTGCGAAAGTGGTGCGCCGCATTGCCAAAAAAATTGCGTTCGAAGAAGCCTATAACAAAAAACTGACTCGCGGCGACATCCGCGAATACTTAGGTGTGCCCGAATTTTCGAAAGAGAAATACCAGGGCAACGACTTTGCCGGAGTGGTCACCGGCCTGGCCTGGACCGCTGTGGGTGGCGAAATCCTCTACGTGGAAACCAGCCTCAGCAAGGGAAAAGGAAGCCTCACCCTCACCGGGAACCTGGGCGAGGTGATGAAGGAATCGGCCATGCTGGCCCACGAATACCTGAAATCGCATGCCGAAAAACTGGGCCTCGACCCCGAAGTTTTCAGCAACTGGAACGTGCACGTGCATGTCCCCGAAGGCGCCATACCCAAAGACGGCCCGTCGGCGGGCGTCACCATGGTCACTTCGCTGGCCTCGGCCTTCACGCAGCGAAAAGTAAAGAAAAGCCTGGCCATGACCGGCGAAATCACCCTGCGCGGGCAAGTGCTGCCGGTGGGCGGAATCAAGGAGAAAATTCTGGCCGCCAAACGCGCCGGGATTACCGAAATCATCCTTTCCGAAGAAAACAAAAAGAACCTTGAGGAAATCAAGGATATCTACCTGAAAGGGCTGAATTTCCACTTTGTGAACACCATCATGGACGTGCTCGACATTGCCCTGCTGAAAACCAAAGTGGACCAGCCGCTGAAAGTTTCCTGACAAAATATTAAAAAATAAGGAAAGATTCCTCACTTCGTTCGGAATGACAGCCGAATCAGGTATTGTGGGGGAAGCCCCGGGCGGCAGAGCCGCCCGGGGCTTCCCATTTAAAAACCACATGCGCCTGTCATTCCGACGGAGGCACGACGGAGGAATCCTTTTTAATCCACACCCGGTTTCATGACGGAGGCACGACGGAGGAATCCTTTTAAATCCACACCCGGTTTCAAAAAGAGGTAACCCGTTGACTGGCATCTCTTTTTTTCATAATTTGCATATCAAAACAAATCAATAACCCGGAAACAGCAGTTAACAAAACTTGAAAACCAGCCGCCTCAAATCGGAAACCTGCCAGGGTTTGTATCCTGCCTGCCGCGACAGGAATGTGTCATTCCCGGAAACCGTGCAACCAGAACGAAAAAAAGGCCGCCTGCGCCGTGGAAAGCATACAGGCAGCCCCGTGATAATTAATTTTAATATTAACTACTTAAACAAAAGTAAAAATGTCTGGATTAAATGATTCCAAACGGCGCGATTTTATCGCACAATTTGTGGTGATTCTCGAACAGAATGCCCCGTTACTCACCGCCAGGGGTTACGACCCCACGGCAAAGATTGCCGAGTTGAAAGAACTGATGGCCCAGTCGGACCAGGCCGAGGGACAACAGCGCGAAGCCATGGCCAAAGCCAAGGACGCCACCCAGAAAGCCCAGGAAAAACTAACAAAAGCCTATAACAACGCCTCGGCAACGGTCGATTTGGTGGGCGGGCTTTTAGGGAAAAAAGACAACCTGCTGCTCGAAATTAAAAAACTGCGAAAAATCAACGGTTCGGCGAAAACACCAACGCCAGCCGAATGATGCCCTTTTACCGGAAAAGCCGTCCCGCACAACGGGGCGGTTTTTCTTGTGTTCCCGTTTTTTCCTCACCTGCTCCTCCACCCTGCCGGAACCTGAAATCCTTTTTCTTTTCCCGGAAATTTCCTTTTCCGCCTTTCCCGGAAAGGTTATGGGAAAGAGAATCACCATTATTCCTTGTGGGATTGCCTTGCCAGAAAAGGAAATATCTGTCGTGGGAAAGGAAATCTTCGTTTCCGCCTCTCCCGGAAAGGTGATGGGAAAGGAAATCATCCCCATTTCCTGTGGGATTGCTCTTCCGGGAAAGGAAATAACTCCCGTGGAAAAGGAAATTGCCTTTCTGTCCTGTCCCGGAAGGCTTCCGGACAAAAGGTAAAAAGGGCTGAAAGTGGCGTGGGGAGCGGGATTGGGGAAGAATTATTCTTTAAAACCAACCTTTTTAAGATATTTATAACTTAACAGTGCATAATTTTGGGCGCGCTCATTTAAAGGATATTTCCCAAGTATTACGTTATTCATAAAAACAAAGTAATGGTCTTTTAGCTTTTTATTTTTTCTATCCCACTCTACCATTTTTTTAATTAGTTCCAACGTAATCTCTATTTCACAACTATTATCAGATTGATTTGATTGATTTTGAACCTCATCTATTTCAAAAAGTAATTCGGGGACATTTTCAATTACAATATCAATTATTTTTAGTCCAGTGATTCGCTCATAATCGCTAATTTTTGAATTATTTCTTACTCTGCCTGCAAGCGTTAAAGCAGTGTTTCGTTGCTGTTGGGTTAGTTTTTCGGTGACTAAACCCCACTGTTCAATTTTATCCCAAGTTTTATGAGGAATAGATCTAATTTTTTCAATATCATCCTGAATTTGCTGATTTTCTGAATCTGAATCAGTGATTTTTCGCCTTAAAGACGGACTCTTTGGATTAAAAAAATCATCTGTAATTAATTGAAGATTAACAGCTATTGATGAGTTTTT
>CAZHKI010000447.1:0-3310 GCA_964533365.1 uncultured Maribellus sp.
ACGCCCACGACGTTGGCCGTGATGACCAGGCCGATGGCCAGTTTCAGCGAGTTGGTGATCAAATCGACGGTTTTACTTTTTATGGCTTCGAGTTCTGCAGGTGTTGCAACCCCGGCTTTAACCAGTTCGCTGCCAAACCAAACAATGGAATCCTGTTTTTCCCAGGCTTCAACCTCTTCTTTTGAGCGGTACGAAGAAGCATCCGACGGGGAATGCCCGCTGTAACGGTAGGTAAGTACATCCAGTAAAACCGGGCCTCTTTTCTCTTCAATAATTTTTCTTTTCCGTTTGTATGCATCAATAACAGCCAGCGGGTTGTAGCCATCCACGCGTTCGGCATGCATCTGGTCTTTATTCAGTCCGGCGCCAATACGTGCAGCCACTTCGTAACCCATGGTTTCGCCGCAGGTTTGCCCTCCCATTCCGTACTGGTTGTTCATAATATTGACAATCAGCGGCAACCCGCCTTTCATGTCGCCTTCCCACAATTCGTTATACTGATCCATGGTGGCAAAAGCCAACCCTTCCCAAACCGGGCCGCAGGCCATGGAAGCGTCGCCGATGTTGGCTACCACGATTCCTTTTTTGCGGTTGACTTTTTTAAACAATGCAGCGCCCACCGAAATATCGCCCGAGCCGCCCACAATGGCGTTGTTGGGATAAACGCCAAAAGGCGTGAAAAACGCGTGCATCGATCCGCCCAGCCCTTTATTGAAGCCGGTTTCGCGGGCAAAAATCTCGGCCAGTGTACCGTAAATCAGAAATTTGACGGCCAGCTCCTTCACAGTACCTTTATGTCCAGCTTTAACCGGCGCCAGTGTTTTCCCATCGAAATGGTTTTCCATGATGTTTACCAGTGTTTCGTCGTCGAGTTTCGAAATGGCCGATAAACCTTTGGCCAGGATTTCGCCGTGGCTGCGGTGCGAACCGAAAATAAAATCCTCAACATCCAGCGTGTAGGCCATCCCTACCGCAGCAGCTTCCTGTCCGATGGAAAGGTGGGCCGGCCCCGGGTGATTGTAGGAAATCTCGTTATATTCCCCGCGGATTTTAATCAGGTTCAGCATGGTTTCAAATTCGCGGATGACCACCATGTCATGGAAAATTTTTAAGAAATCTTCTTTTGAAAAATTTTCCTTTTCATCTTCCACGGTTTTATTGTACTGATTGACGGGAATCGGTTTAAACTCCAGCATTCTGGCTTTACGAACTTCGTCAGGATTGATATATTGTACTTTTGGCATGTTTGTAAACTTTATGAATTAAACGTTAAACTGATAAATTCTCGATTTGATTTTTGATCTCAGCCAAAAACAGCGTGGCTTCACCGCCGTCGAGCGCCTGGTGATCGTAGGTGAGCGAGAGCCCAATCATCGGGACAAAAGCGTAAACGCCTTCCTCGATTTCCTTTGGTCGCGGTACGATGGTACAAACTCCCAAAATGGCTGTTTGCGGCAGGTTTATAACGGGCGTAAACATTTCAACGCCGTAATTTCCCAGGTTCGAAACGGTAAAGGTAGCAGCTTCGGGATTAAGCAAATCGGGGTTGATGTTCCCGTTACGGGCCTGCGTTGACAATTGCAGCAATTGATTGGAAAGGCCGGTGATGGATAGATCGTCGGCATTTTTCAGTGCGGGGACCATTAATCCGCGCTCGGTATCAACTGCCAGTCCGAGATGTACTTTGTTAAACCATTTCATTTTATCGCCCAGGTAGTGGGTATTCACTTGCGGAAATTTTTCCAGCGCCCGGATAACGGCAAAACAGACCAAATCGTTGATGGTTATGTTTTGCGAAATCTTTCCTTCAGCCCGTTCATTTTTAAACTTTTTGCGCAACCGCATCAACTGACGGGCATCGGCGCTCATGTGGTGGGTAAGCTGTGCCGAGTTTTGCAGCGACTGGTGCATAGCAGAGGCAATCAGTTTCCGGATATTCGGGATGTTTTTCACCTCGAAATCGGGGCCGGAAGAAACAACTGCTGCTGCAGGTTTTGCAACCGGCTTAATCACAGGTTTCACAACAGGAGGAACGGGCGCCTGTGTTTTTTCAGCCACAACTTTTTCTGTTGTTTTCGATGCTTCTTCCACATCGCGGGCAATAATCCTTCCACGCGGGCCGGAACCATTTAGCGCCTGAACATCGACACCCATGGTTTCAGCCATTTTTTTGGCTAACGGAGAAATCCGGATCCGGCTTCCGGGTTCCTGTTCGTCCATATCAAATTCGATTACTTTGGGCGCTTCCTCAGGCGCTTCGGTTACCGGCGCTTCTTCTGCCGATTCATTTCCCGGCCTGAATTGTTCAAATGGCTCCCCTTTTTGCCCGATTACTGCCACGTTGATCAAAACCGGAATTTCATCGCCTTCATCAAAAAAGGTAGCAAGCAGGATTCCGCTCTCTTTCGCCTCTTCCTCAAAAGAAGCCTTATCTGTTTCGTAGGAGAAAAGAATGTCACCTTCGGTCACTTCCTCCCCCACCGATTTATACCACTGTCCCAAAATGCAGGTTTCAACCGACTGCCCCTGGCGTGGCATTAAAACTGGTACTGCCATATTATAATCTTTTTTATAATTTTATTTTACTTGTAAATACAAATCTCAAACCTGTTCAATTTTTAAAATACTGTAAATCAATACAAAATTAAAATACATGCATTTTTGCTGTAAAATTATATTTTATAACTTGTATTTACAAGTTGATTGTTCTATTTTAAAAATTTTTTAACTTTGGGGCACCATGGAAAATATTCCTCAATATCGCCAGTTGTACGAATTGCTCCGGAAACATATTTTAACCGGGGTTTACGGGGAAGGAAGTTTACTTCCCTCGGAAAACGAACTTTGCGCCCTGCACAACATGGCCCGCCCAACGGTGCGCCACGCGCTCGATACGCTGGTGAAAGACGGGCTGATCCTGAAGAAGCAGGGCAAGGGAAGCATTGTGAGAAAACAACTGCAAAACATTGGGATTTTATCGATTTCGGGAACGGCTTCGGCCATTGGTGTACGTTACCTGAAAACCGAAATCCTTCAAAAACCGGTCATCCGGAACTGGTCCGAACCATTTCCCTTCGAACTTTCGGAACTGGAAAAAGAATCGGGCTGCGTTTATCTGGAACGGCTGCGGTATGTGGAAGACGAGCCGGTTTTTTACGATATCAACCACCTGCCCAACATCAACCTGCCCCGTTTGACCAACCGATCATTCGAAAACAAATCGCTGTTTGAAATGCTCCGTCAGCACTACCAGGTTGAAATTACAGGAGGCGAGCAGAAACTGAAAGCCATCCTTCCGGACGAAAAAATC
>CAZHKI010000448.1:0-3305 GCA_964533365.1 uncultured Maribellus sp.
GCAGCACCGCGTATTTTGTTTGGAAAAATTTCGCTCAGTACCACCCAAACCGTTGGGCCAAGGCCGAATGCAAAAAAGGCAGGCGTAATAATAATAAAGGTGAGCAAAAGCCAGTCTTCTGTTCTTCCGGTCAGAAATAATAACCCGATGACCAGGTAACATACCGCCATACCGGCTGAACCAATCAGCATGAGCAGTTTTCGTCCCATTTTATCGATAACGCGCATGGCCAGGATGGTGAAAACCACGTTCATCACCCCAATCAGCGTGGTTTGAAAAAGGGCTGCATCAACGCCAAGGTTGGCTTTGGCAAAAATGTCGGGTGCATAAAAGAAAATGACGTTAATGCCCGACCACTGCTGAAAAACAGCCAGAAATATTCCAAGAAAAAGGATAAATGAATACTTCTTTTTGAAAAGTTGTTTTAATGTTCCCCGTTTCTCATTTCCAACCAGCGATGCTTTTATTTCGCTGAATTCGAAACTGGCAAAATCGGTTCCGGCAACTTTGGATAGAACATTTTTTGCATCGGTTTCACGGTTACGCGCCACCAGCCAGCGCGGGCTTTCGGGAACAATAAACAACGCAAAAAAGAACAACAGCGAAGGAACTGCTTCGGCAGCGAACATCCAGCGCCAGGCATTTTCTCCAACCAGTAAAAGGAAATAGTTGGAATAGTATGCCATTGAAATGCCGATGACAATGGTCAACTGGTTGATGGAAACCATTCTTCCGCGTAAATGCGCAGGCGAAACTTCGGCAATGTACATGGGCGCCAGCACCGAAGCTCCGCCAACGGCCAGCCCGCCCAAAATCCGGTAGGTCACAAATGTAGGAATTGAATTGGCCACGCCGCTTCCAACAGCCGAAACGGCAAACAAAATGCTGGTTACCAGCAACACTTTTTTCCGCCCGAACCTGTCGCCCAGGCGGCCGCTAAAACTGGCCCCCAAAATACAACCAATCAGCGCGCTGCTAACTACCCAGCCTTTCATGGCTTCGTCAAGTTGAAATACTTCCTGAAGAAAGGGGATAGTGCCTGAAATGACTGAAATATCGAATCCGAATAACAAACCGCCTAACGCGGTAACCAGCGAAATGGTGAGCAAATACCGAAAGTTGACCTTCATTTTGAATGGTTAAATTGATAATTTCCCGAAAATACAAAAACGTTTGTCTTTTTCTAAGAAGAGAGAAACGAATAATAGCTTTCTCAGACAGTAACAAGCATTTTTTATTGTCCGGGAAATTATCACCATTCGGATTCAAAAGAGTTTCAGGTCAAAAACCGGTGGTTTTTTTCAGGTATTCGCGGCTGGTTTTCAAAAGTTCTTTTACCGGACGGGTAGGGAAAGTCCCGCGGTCGATGGCCAGTTCGATTACGATATCGCCGTTGAATTGGATTTCGCGGATGGTATTGCCAATGGCGGCAAAATCGGTATCACCCTCGCCCAGCGCTTCGGTCCATTTATTGTTTGCCTGGTCGCGCAGGTGCATGAAAACAATGTTCTTTTTGAATTTTTTCAGAAACCCGGTGGGATTGACACCGGCCCTTTCCAGCCAGGCCAAATCGGGGCCCAGTTTCACGTCGGGGATGCGTTTGAGCGTGTTACCCAGATCGAATAAATTGTCTTCCACTTCGTAGGTGTGGTTGTGAAGGTTTAGCACGATTCCCCTGTTGTTTCCCATTTGGATCAGTTTTTTCAGGATATCGGCCTGAGCATCAAATTCTTCCGAGGTTTTTTTCCGGCCCTCGGGCAACCCGACAGAAACGGCAAAGGTGCGGGCTTTCAGAAATGCCAGATGATCCATGATATTTTCAACATCTTCTGTAATTTCACTGTGTTTGGTTTTGTCCCACATGTTGGCGCCATACGAAGTTCCCAGCAAAGGAATCTGGTGTTCTTCAATCAATCCGGCAATTTCCTGTACCGTTTCTTTTTTCCGCAGCGGATATTCCATCAGTTCAATCCCGTCGAACCCGGCATATTTCATTTCCGAAAAAATTTGCGGCAAGATGCCCGACACATCGTAGCCCGGCTGGTCGCGGGCGTAAATCCATACATGGGCGCCAACGGGCAACTTTCTATTATCGTCGCAGGCCAGCATGGTCCCTGAGAATCCCAGTAAAGCCAGACCTGCCGCCGATAAACTGGTTTGTAAAAATTCGTTTCGTTTCATTTTCCCAAATTTGAATTAGCAATAAAAAAATGAAGGCCGGATGTTGGTTTTTGTACTCCCGGCCTTTGTTTATGGTTTATAAAACCCAACCTTCGCGGTAGGTATGTTTAATCCATTCTTCGGAGGAGGCTTTGGCCGGGATTTCGATTTTTTGGGTATCGAATCTCGGGTCGCCGTTGATGACCGTGAATTTGTCGGAGGTGACCACGCTGATTTTTTCAGAATCGGAAATGTTGGTAATCCGCATGTTGTCGCCATCCCAAAGGAGTTTTTTATCGAGTTCCTGCAGCCGGATGGCCAGGTTTCCCATGACCACGCTTTCGGTCAGCGGGCCAGAATAATCAAAGCAGGAGCCTGGGTTCACCCTGTTTTCGGGGCTTTCCTTACAGGCGCGTACCCAGTCGTTCCAATGGCCCATAGTGTCGCCTTCCACACGTCGCAGGGTTTGTTTTGGCTGCGTATAACTTTCCCTGAGCCCTTTCGGGAACAGCACATAATTACTGCCGAACAGTCCGCAGGTGAGTTTCCCTTTTGAACCGATGAACAGGACGCCGCCGTCGAGATCGCCAAACGGGATTCCTTCGTCGAGGTCGTCGGGACGATCGGGTTTCAATCCTCCGTCGTACCAGTACAAATCGAGTGCAGGCATGGCCAGCCGGGGCATGTTGTCACGGGCAGGGAATTCGTATTTTATCCGCGATGCAATGGGCGCGCTTTCGGTATTGACCTGCGAAGAACTTCCCTGTACGCTCACGGGATATTTCAGTTTCAGCGCCTGAAAAACGGGGTCGAGAATGTGGCAGCCCATATCGCCCAGGGCTCCGGTGCCAAAGTCCCACCAGGCGCGCCAGTTCCACGGAGTGTATGCCGAATGGTACGGCCTCATGGCAGCCGGTCCAATCCACAAATCCCAGTCCAGTGTTTTCGGAACTTTCATGGTTTCAGCCGGGCGTTCGAGCCCCTGCGGCCAAATCGGGCGGTTGGTCCAGGCATGTACTTCCCTGATTTCGCCAATGGCTCCGTCCCAAATCATTTCGCAAACTTCGCGGACGTAATTGCTTGAATTTCCCTGGTTCCCCATTTGGGTAACCACATTGTATCGCCGGGCTGTTTCGGTCAGGATG
>CAZHKI010000449.1:0-3283 GCA_964533365.1 uncultured Maribellus sp.
TACCGATATGGATGCAGTAAAACCTACTGAACTCAGGTAAAAAAGGAAAAAGTTTAAAAGTAAAAATGAAAATGATACAGGAATTATTCGATTTAACAGGGAAAGTAGCCCTGATTACCGGTGGCACCCACGGGATTGGAATGGCCATTGGAAAAGTACTGGGGCAGGCCGGTGCAAAAATTTGTGTAAACGACATTTCGGATGAAAAGCTGGAAAGCTGTAAAACAGAATATGCACAGGCCGGAATTGATGTTTATACCCTGAAATTTAATGTAACCGATGAAGCCGATGTCGATCGCGGCATTTCGCAGATTGAAAGGGAAGTGGGAACTATTGATATTCTGGTTAACAATGCCGGGATCATCAAACGAATCCCCATCCTGGATATGTCGGTTGCCGATTACAAACAGGTTATCGACGTCGATTTGGTGGCGCCGCTGATTATCTCTAAAAGAGTAGCCCCGGGTATGATTGCCAAACGTGCCGGGAAAATCATCAACATGTGTTCGATGATGAGCGTTTACGGGCGCAACTCGGTTTCGGCATACGCATCGGCCAAAGGCGGTTTAAAGCTGCTCACTGCCAATATGACCTGCGAATGGGCCAAATACAACATTCAGATAAACGGAATTGGGCCGGGTTACATTACGACCTCGCAAACGGCTGCTATCCGCGAAGGAAACCATCCCTTCAACGATTTGGTAATGACCCGCACACCTGCCGGACGCTGGGGCGAACCCGAAGATGTTGGAAATGCCGCTTTGTTCCTTGCTTCAAAAGCCAGCAACTTTGTGAACGGCCATGTTTTGTATGTCGATGGAGGTATTTTGGCCAATTTCGGTTATGTAAAAGGTGAAAACGAAATTCCGGAGTAACATGAGGACATTACTGGTTTTATTGATTTCGATATTGCTTTTTTCATGCGAAAAAGAAGCAAAATTTACTGTAACTAATCCGTTAAATATTGAGCGCTCAGACGAAGTTATTATCCTGACAAAAGCTGAACTGGCTCAGAAAGTTCAGTTGAAAGAAGGACTGCTGCCCGTTTTTGAATTAAAAAATGATAAAATTCTGTCCAGTCAGGTTGATGATCTGGATGGAGACGGAAACTGGGATGAAGTAGTACTCCTTGTTGATTTTGCTGCAAACGAAATCCTTGAAATCGAGGTGGACTTTGTTCCTGAAAATGAATATCCTGAATTTGAAAAACGCACCAACCTTCGTTTGGGCATCATTCAGGATGATGGTTCTTACCAGGAAGTTGACCAGTATGTTGCGCCCCGCTGCGACGATGGTTTTGAAATTATTTCACAGGCCGAAGGCGTAAATTGGGAAAACGACAAAATTGGGTTCCGCGTTTATTTCGATTGCCGGAATGTGAAAGATCTTTTTGGAAAAAGACTGCCCAAAATGATTATTGACTCGGTGCATACTCCTGGTTTTGGAAGTTACCACGATTTAGCCGACTGGGGAATGGATGTGCTGCATTGCGGCAGTTCGCTCGGATCAGGAGGATTGGCGCTGTTGAAAAACGATTCGCTTTTCCGTCTGGGATCAACTCAGGTGTATGAGTACCAAAAAATTGTGGAAGGACCGGTACGTTCGGTTTTCGAACTGCGCTATTCGGGCTGGGATGTGGACGGCGAAATGCTGGAAGCGGTGGAACGGGTTTCCATTTATCCCGGTAAATACTGGTTCGAATCGGATGTAACTGTTACCGGTTGTCCCGAAGGTTCGCAAATTGTTACCGGAATTGTGACCAGCCATCTGAAACGCGATCCATTTGAATTTCAGGCCGGTAATTTTCAGTGCATTGGCACCCACGATGTACAGTCGTTAAATAAAGATGAACTGGGCATGGCCGTAATGGTTCCTTTGTCCGAAGCAGGTAAAATTGGCCGTACCACCGATATCAATTTTTTCAAACTGGGATACGAAACCGTGGTTGAAAAAGGGTTTAGCCACATCATTTCCGAAACCTATTATGTCGGTCAAAACTGCGAAAGCGGAAAAGCAGCCAAACATTACTTTTTCTCGGTTTGGGGCCTCGATAAGGACCAGTGGAAATCGGAAGATGGTTTCCGAAAATATTTGGCTGAAGAAGCTGAAAAACTTTCATCCCCGGTTTTGGTAAAATAATCCGGATAAAAATTATAAAAAAGAAGAACCGTTCTGAATACAGATCAGAACGGTTCTTTTTTTTATGAGTATTTCAGTATAATTTGTGCTTTTACCAGTGAAGCAAAATCCATCCCTGGATGATCTCTCCGGTTTCGGGGTCAAGCTGTGAACCATACATACTGTGCGGAATAGAATACACAGCAAGCATAACCAGCGAAGCCAGGATGGTGTAGACCGGGCGTTCTTTTTTGCGGTTCATAACAAACGCCAGTATCCAGAACAGTAAAGCCAATAATGTTTTATTGTCGGTCAAATCCCAGGCAAAGGGAATGCCGGCCCAGGCTTCGCCAAAAGCATACCATTGAACCCAGGGGCCAAAAATCATCCCTCCTATAAAAAGGGCAATGAGGGTGGACGTAGTGTAAAACCGGAATTTTTTGTACCTGAAAACAGCCATAATTCCTGCCAGATTGCCTAAAAACATAGCAAAAAACATCAGGATGATGTGCGGTATCAACACACTTCCCGGAACATGCCCCTTGAACCGGATAACCACTGGTTGCCCGTTGTTCAGCGGATATTGCCGGCCCTGTTTTTCAAGGGTAATTTTATATTCGTATTTACCGGCTGGTGGTAACAAAGGAAGAACTCCAACCAGATTTTCATTTTCCCGTTCCAGTTCAGCGGTCGTCCATTCATCATGGGTTGGAAATTTTCGGTATTCAATCCTTCCGCTGATTTCCTGGTTGGCAACAGGCAGTTCAATCCTGCAGTCGCTATCTCCGCCGTAGCTTCGGATTAGTTTGATTTCATAAGATTGATTCTCCACTTGAATATCTGCCTTCTTGTCGTGGGTAGGGCCCGTTTTTCGCTGATAAATCATGGCCGACAGGGTAATGATGACAGCCAGTATCCAGTATAAAGCAACTTTCATTATTAAACTGATTTTATAATTTGAATGCAAGTATATATACTTTTAAAGAAATTAAAGATGAAATAAAATGCAAAATTTGGGAATTCGATTTGAAATGTGTTCTTCCAAATATACTTTCTTTAATTATGATCACTGTTGTTCGGGGGAAAATGCATTTTCGGGATGAGGTTCTTCACTTCATTTCATTTCGTTCAGAATGACAGCAAGTTAGGTCGGAATGGGTGTTAC
>CAZHKI010000450.1:0-3278 GCA_964533365.1 uncultured Maribellus sp.
CTCCCGGGTTTACAATCGTAGAAGGGAAATCCGGCTGGTTCGGGCTGTCGGGGAAATGCTGGGTTTCGAGGCAAAGCGCCGAACGATGGGTAAATACTTTTCCTTTTCCGGAGTCGCTGCCGTCAACGAAATTGCCCCCATAAAACTGTACTCCCGGTTCGTTGGTGTACACTTCCATTGTACGGCCCGAAACCGGTTCCGTCACTTTTGCGGCAAAGTTCAGCCCGCTTTCAGCTTTGTTCAGTACCCAGTTGTGGTCGTAACCTTTCCCATAAACCAGTTGTTCGAAGTTTTCATCCACGCGGGCGCCAACGGGTGTTGGGGTACGGAAATCCATAGGTGTCCCTTCCACGGGAGCAATTTCGCCGGTGGGTATCAACCCTCCATCAACCGGGGTGTAATAATCGGCATTGATTTGCATGATGTGATCTTTGACGTCACCGCTGCCAACGCCTTTCAGGTTAAAAAAAGCATGGTTGGTTAAATTAACCGGGGTGGATTTATCGGTAGTAGCCCAGTATTCAGTTTTCAGTTCGTTGTCGTTGGTCAAGGTGTAGACCACTTTAACATTCAGGTTACCGGGATACCCTTCTTCGCCGTCGGGCGAAAGATAGGTCAGTTCAAGCGTTTGTCCGTCAATTTTCCGGGCGTCCCAAACCACGTTGCAAAAGCCGTTAATCCCGCCGTGCAGGTGGTTCCCGTTGTTGTTGGTTGCCAGAGTGTAAACCGAGTCGTTCAGTGTGAATTGCCCTTTGGCAATGCGGTTTCCGTAACGACCAATCAGCGCGCTGTAATAAATTTCATGCGAATTCAGGTATTCGCCCAGCGATTCGTATCCAATCACGATATCGCCAAAGTTGCCGTCTTTGTCGGGCGTCCAGAGGTTAATTACGCGACCGCCGTAGTTGGTAATCTGGGCAACCAGCCCGTTGGAATTTTTCAGCGTAAAAAGTTCAACCGTTTTCCCGTTGTGTTCCGCTTTAAAACCAGCTTCATCAACCAAAACCGGGAGTGACGGTTGTTGGGCGCAGGACACAATGATTAGCAACCCCAATATGGACCAGATATTTTTCATCGTTTTTGAATTATTAGTTAATGTTTCGTTTTTTTGAAAACCGTAAAATTATACGTTAATTTTACACGTCAAAATAACTTTCGAAAAGAAATTTTGTAATCTGTCTTTAATATGAAAAATTACCCGCTCCTTTTCATTGCTGAACTTTTTTTGCTCATGGTTTTTGCCGGATGTACCACCCCGCATGAACCTCCCCGGAAGCCCAATATTCTGTTTGCCATTGCCGACGATGCCACGTGGAAGCATTTTGGTGCCTACGGATGCGACTGGGTAAAAACCCCGGCTTTCGACCGTGTCGCCAGCGAAGGAATTTTGTTTACCCGCGCCTACACGCCCAATGCCAAATGTGCCCCTTCGCGGTCCTGTATTTTAACCGGCCGCAACAGCTGGCAATTGGAGGAAGCCGCCAACCACTCACCACTTTTCCCGGCAAAATTCAAAACATACGCCGAGGCACTTAGTGAAAACGGCTATTTTGTGGGCAGCGTGGCCAAAGGCTGGGCGCCGGGCGACCCGGGCGAAATCGACGGAAAAAAGCGGGAACTTACCGGGTCAAAGTTCGATCAGTTCAAAACCACGCCTCCAGCAAAATTCATTTCAAATAACGATTACAGCAAAAACTTCGACGCTTTTCTGGAAGACCGTCCCGAAGGACAACCGTTTTGTTTCTGGTACGGCAGCACTGAACCGCACCGCGAATACGAGTTTGAAGCCGGTATAAATTATGGTAGAAAAAACACAGGAGAAATTGATGAAGTCCCACCTTTCTGGCCCGATGCTGACACGGTCAGAAAAGATATGCTCGATTATGCTTTCGAAATCGAATATTTTGACAGCCACCTGCAAAAAATGCTTCAAAAACTGGAAGAACTGGGCGAACTGGAAAACACGATTGTAATAGTGACGGCCGACAACGGGATGCCGTTTCCACGGGTAAAAGGACAGGTGTACGAATATTCGAACCACCTTCCACTGGCCATTATGTGGCCCAACGGAATTAAAAATCCCGGGCGCGCGGTCGATGATTTGGTCAATTTTATCGACTTTACCCCAACTTTCCTTGAACTGGCCGGGTTGACCGCTGAAACGGCCGGAATGCAGCCGGTTACCGGAAAAAGCCTGACCGATATTTTTTATGCTGAAACCGGTGGAAAAGTAAATCCGGAACGTGACTATTTACTGGTTGGTATGGAACGCCACGATGTGGGCCGCCCCAACGACGCAGGTTACCCGGTAAGAGGAATAATCAAAGACAACTTTTTATACCTGCACAATTTTAAGCCCGACCGCTGGCCGGCCTGCGATCCCGTTACCGGCTACCTGAACTGCGACGGAAGCCCCACCAAAACCTTTATCCTCGACACCCGCCGAAAAAAAGGGATCATGAAATACTGGCAGCTCAGTTTCGGGAAAAGAAGCTCTGAAGAGTTATATAATATAATTGAAGATCCATACTGCATGAACAATCTGGCCGAAGATGTAAACTTTGCCGGACTCAAATCAGCCATGGAAACAGAAATGATCCAAAAGCTAACGGAGCAGTGCGACCCGCGGATACTGGGCAACGGCGATATTTTCGACAATTATCAGTACCAGGGCGCTGTTCAAAATTATTACAACCGTTTTATGGCTGGTGAGAAAATCCCGGCCGGCTGGATTAATGAAACCGATTACGACGCCGATTTGAAAGAGTAACTATAAAAGGATCTTTGTTTTGTAGAAAGTTGATAATAAAAAAGTTGAATTTAAATTACAGGGATGAATTTATTGATTTTGGCACTTGCACCGGTTTTTATCATTGCCGGGTACATCTGGTTCCGCGACAAATATGAAAAGGAACCTTTACGTTTGTTAATTCTGGCCCTGGTTGCCGGCGCACTGACCGTCATTCCAATTCTCTTTCTGGAACAATTTCTCGACGGATTTTCCGGGTTGTTTCCCGGATTGCTGGCTGCTGCCTGGAAAGCATTTGCCGTGGCTGCTTTTTCAGAAGAACTGCTGAAATTTGTCGCTCTTTACCTGCTCATCTGGAAAAGCCCCGAGTTCAACGAAAAATTCGACGGAATTGTGTATGCCGTGTTTGTTTCGCTTGGGTTTGCAGCAGTTGAGAATGTGCTGTATGTTACCGGTAGCGGCTTTTCCACCGGCATCAGCCGGGCAATAACTGCTGTGCCGGCACACGCCATTTTCGGTGTTACCATGG
>CAZHKI010000451.1:0-3272 GCA_964533365.1 uncultured Maribellus sp.
GCCCTTGACCGTAAATGGTTATTGTTTCGTTACGTATGGATTGGTATTCATAATTTCCGCTGCCTCCTTTATAGAAAATACCGGTGGCCGATGCTACAGCTGACAAAATGGCTATGATAAAGCCAAGAACGACAATGGTTTTTTTATTCTTCATCATTAGTTCTGTCTGTTTTTGGTTTATTTTTCTGATTTTTTGCATGAAATACTGTAGCTGCCAGGTTTTAACGAAAAGCGGCCATCTGACCATCGGATTTTTACCGGTTTTCCGCTCTGTGTATTGCTTACTTTGCAGGTGTTTTCTTCAAATCCGTCGGGCAAAACAATTTCTGCCGTGGCTTTTTCAGGAATGGTAACATTGAGAGAGAATTGGTTGTTTTCGAGTTTCCATTCCGAAGAAATTTTTCCTTTAGGCGATTCGAATGAGCAATCTACCCACGAAATATCGCCAGTTGGTTTAGGGGCAATAACAATATTTTCGTAGGCCACTGAATTCTCTTTTTGGTAAATGCCGCCCAGCCCGCTGTAAAACCATTCCATCAGGTGCCCCAGCATCATGTGGTTGTTCGATACGTTGGTGAGCGCGGCCCAGCTTTCGGTGAGTGCGGTGGCTCCTTTTTTCAGTTGGTAGCCGTAGCCCGGGCGGTCGCTGCGGTTGTTCATTTTATACAGCAAATCGGAACGGCCGTTTTCGCTCAGCACCCGAACCAGAAAATGATAGCCGATATCGCCCGAAGTAAGTGCGTAGTCGTTGTTTTGGATGGAATCGACAAGGTTGCTGAATACTTTTTCCCGCTCGCCTGCAGGAATGATTCCGGTGTAAAGCGGCATGGAATAAGCAGTCTGGCTGCCGGTGGAACATTCTCCGGTTTCATGATTGTAAAATTTTTCCAGAAAAGCTTTCTGCACTTTTTCCGCCAGTTCGCTGAATGCCTGAGCGTCGGTTTCGTCCCCCAGTAATTTTGCAGTTTGGCTCACCAGTTGCAAATCGTAATAAAAAATGGTGGTGGCAGTAACGGCTTTTGGCGTCAACTGGGCTTCGCCCGGATGTTTGGGCCCCAGATCGTACCAGTCGCCCAGGCCATAATCGAGAATAAAATTTTCCGATTTATCCCGAAGATATTCCACGTAACGTTTCATCATCGGGTAAGCTTCTTTCAAAATTTGGGTGTCGCCATACCAGCGGTACAGTTGCCACGGGATGATTACCGAAGCGCTTCCCCACTCGGGCGAATCGCGGAATCCCGATTGAAAAGGAACATATTCCGGCGCAATATCAGGGACCAGCCCGTTTTCGAGCTGAGAATCCATCATGTCGTAAACAATTTTACGATACAGCGAATGGATGTTGAAATTGTAGTGCATCGACGGCCCAATGAGATAGGTTTGCTCAAGCCAGCCCAGTTTTTCGCGGTGCGGGCAATCGGTGGCCACGCTGGCCATGTTACTTTTAATCCCCCAGAGAATAAGCTCAAAAATCTGGTTGAACAGCGTGTCGGAACAGGAGAAGGCTCCAACGGTTGGAGCAGAGTTGCGGATATGCAGCATCTTCAGCTCTTCAATTTCGGTGGGCGTTCCGGCTCCTTCCGGTTCCGTGATTTCCACGTCGGCATAACGGAATCCGTAGTAGGTGAACCGCGGCTGCCACTCTTCCGTTTCTCCTCCCTTCAGGGTGTAGTTCAGTTCGTATGGCCCGCCACCGCTGCGTTGAGTAACATCCCCGTTTTCATCGATCAACTCATCGGGGCGGATTTTTATCCGCGCCCCGCGGTTGCCTTTTACTTTCAGCGAAATAATGCCCGATGCGTTTTGCCCGAAATCGTAGATGGTTCGGCCGCTTTTCGATGTCATCCTGTTCGCGGGGGTAAATTCCTGCATCACTTTGAGTGGAAAATCTTCTTCCTGGAAAAGGATTTCTGTTCCATCATCAAGAACGATTGGCTTTAACCAGTTTGAATCATCAAATCCGGCCGTATTCCAGCCTTTTTGTTCGAGAGTGGCATCGTAGTCTTCGCCGCCGTAAATGCTGCTGAAGGTAACGGGCGATGGTGCCACCCGGCACTCTTCCCCTGAAACGATTTGTGTACTGGTTCCATCGCTGAATTTGATTTCGATACTGAAAATTAGTTTCGGATAACCGTATGCCACCACCAGTTTACGGTACCGTTCGCGGTTTACATGGTAAAAACCGTTCCCCACCAGCACCCCGATGGCGTTTTCTCCGTTTTTGAGATAAGAAGAAATATCAAATGTGTTGTAAAAAATACGTTTCTGGTACAATGTCCAACCGGGCGAAAGGAACTGGTCGCCAACCTTGTTTCCGTTCACTGACAGTTCGTAATGCCCCATTCCGCTGATGTGGAGCAATGCGCTTTCAACCGGTTTGTTCAGTATAAACTGGTTCCTGAACATGGGTACAACCGAACGTTTGATTCCTTTTTCACCCAGTTGATCGCCTGATCCGTGGACTGCCGGAACAATCCTGAGCGAATCTTCCAGATTTTCGAGCGCAATCCAGCGGGCTTCTCCCCAGTTCACTGCGCTTTCTGTTTTGGGAATATAATTTTTGCACGATGAAATGAACAGGACGACCAAAAGAGTGACAGTAAAACGATTCATTTTTGAAAATTTATTATGATTACCGGTTAAAGTTCGAAATTAAAAAAGTATTCTGAATTTTGATAAACGGGAAAAGACAATGACGGAATTTCAATTCATTTTTTTTGATTGCTTCTTTTTTCCCATCTTTGGGAGAAAGAATTTACGAAAATGAAGATACTTGCACATCTCGATCCGCAACCCTTGTTTGACTATTTCGAAATGATTTGCCAGATTCCCCGTCCCTCAAAAAAGGAAGAAAAAATCAGGCATTTTTTGCTTGATTTTGCAAAAGAACACCAACTGGAAGCGAAAACCGATGAAGTGGGAAATGTGCTGATATCCAAACCGGCGGCTCCGGGCAGGGAAGGGGTGCCGAAAGTAATTTTACAAACCCACATGGACATGGTGTGCGAAAAAAACAACGACAAAATATTTGATTTTGATACCGATCCCATTGAACCGCTGGTTGACGGAAACTGGGTGAAAGCCAACGGCACTACGCTGGGCGCCGACTGTGGAATTGGCATTGCTGCACAAATGGCAGTGCTCACTTCCACCGAGATTAATCACGGCCCCATCGAATGTTTGATTACGGTTGACGAAGAAACGGGCTTAACCGGTGCATTCGCGCTGAAGCCCGGGTTTTTAAGCGGATCGGTTTTACTGAACCTCGA
>CAZHKI010000452.1:0-3269 GCA_964533365.1 uncultured Maribellus sp.
ACCCTGAAAAGCAAAACTGCATCAGGATGTTTTTCCTTGATGTCGTAATACTGCTTCATCAAAGGAGTTTCCACATATTTTTTTTCATTTGCCATATAGCCAAACAAAGATAATTTTTTGACGGGTGCCGTAAAAATATTCTGAGATTCCTGATCATAAAATTATTAACAGAATATTATTCAGGCTGTATTTAAAAAAAGAAATCAATACTACGGATATTTATAATCCGGTGGGCAGAAAGATAAAGAAACTTAAATGAAGGAGGTACTGAACAACCAGGTCGACCATTCTAACCATCTGGAAATAAGCAAGAGGCAAAAAGGGTTTTACCGAAATGTTCACCCGAAATGAAAAAAGCGAAAGGTGTTAAAAACCTTGCCTCAGAAATTAACTTTTTCGACTGTGCTGATGATTTTTTCCTTTAATGTTTTTAACGATAACGGCTTCGAGAGATAATCGTCGCATCCGGCCTGAAACGCTTTTTCCTTATCGCTTTGCATGGCATAGGCGGTTTGAATGATAACCGGCAACCCGGGAAACTCTCTTTTTATAATCCGGGTTGCTTCATAACCATCCATCATGGGCATTTGTACGTCCATCAATACCAAATCGGCACGATTATTTCGAAGGTATTCAATCCCTTTCAAAGCGTTGTCGAAATTTATATGTTCGTAACCCAGCATTTCCATTACAATATTCAGATATTCAACGCTGGCTTTATTGTCTTCGAATGAAACGATGCGTTTTGTAGCCATTTCTGCTTGATCCTTAATTATTCCAGTGTGTTTTTGTTTTTTCCTGCCATTAACAGGTAACATAATATAAAATACAGAGCCTTTGCCCTTTTCAGATTTCACGCTGACTTTTCCGTTGAGCAACCCGGCAATCCCTGCAACAATCGACAGTCCAAGCCCCGATCCATCAAACTTTCTCGAATTCCCTTCCTCGGCCTGCCGGAATGGCTGAAATATAATATTTAATTTACTTTCTTCAATGCCTATTCCGGTATCTTTTACATATAACACGATCTGATTTTCTTCTGCTTCACAACATCCCAGTTCAATCTGGCCCGATTCAGTAAATTTAAACGAATTGTCAAGCAGATTTTTCAGCACCTGCAAAATTCTGTTCTTGTCAGAATAAATTTCATCGTATTCTTCATTATCGCAAAACCTCACGTTGAACTCAATTTCCGACAGCCGGTCGGATTTTTGATACCGGAACTGGAAATAGATTTCGCGGAGAAGATCATTAATGGAAAAATAGTCGTACTCGATTTTGAGCTGCTTCGACTGAATCATCGAAATATCGATGATATCGTTGATAACTGATATCAGCCTTTTCCCTGATTTTTCAATGATTTTTCCATAAAAGTTCAGTTTTTCCTTATCAATAACTTCGGAACATATGATGTTTGAAAAACCAAGAATTCCGTTTAATGGTGTCCGTATTTCGTGGCTCAGGTTGGCCAGGAACAATGTTTTAAGCCGGTCGCTTTCTTCTGCTTTTTCCTTGGCTTTTCTTAAGTCCTGAATCATTTGCTTTTTGTCCGAAATGTCTTCTTTCATCGCAACAAAACAGGTGATTTCGTTTTTAGCGTTGAAAATTGGTGCAATAACGGCACTTTCCCAGTATAGCGAACCATCTTTTCGTTTGTTATGAAATTCGCCATACCAGTTCTCTCCCGAACAAATGGTGTCCCACATTTTTTGATAAAAGGCAGCATCGTGTTCGCCCGATTTTAAGAACCTGGGATTCTGCCCGATAACTTCGTCGCTGGCAAATCCGGTCATCATGGTGAACAGGGGATTTACATATTCAATAGTTCCATTGCGGTTGGTGATGACTACAGCCAACGGACTTTGTTCGATGGTTTGCTGAAACAGGCGCATCTGCGATTCGTTTTCGCGCAGTTCAGTAATATCGCGGCCAATCCCGATCAGCCCCACAATTTGGTTTTCGTTGTTTCTCACCGGAAATTTGGAAGTCAAAATTGTCCGGATTCTGCTTGGGGCTGGAAGAATTTCTTCGCGGTTTATGATAGCTTCCCCGGTTTCGAGAACTTTTCTATCGTCCAATGTGTATAAATCTGCTATTTCAGGAGAAAAAATTTCAAAATCAGTTTTACCAATAATTTCACTGACATCGTTTGCCCCACAGTTATAGGCATCGCCCCGGTTGGCCATTATTTTGCGCAAGTTGATGTCTTTCACATACATGGCATCGGGGATCATGTCAAAAACCGATCGTAAAAGTTGGTTGGAATGGTGGATGTCTTCTTCAGACTGTTTGGTACTGGTAATATCCTGAACAGTTCCCCGCAACAGAAATTTTTTACTTCCCGTCTTCTTTTCGGGTTGGCAAATGCATTTGATCCATTTTATTTTTTCCTGAGAAAAATTGACTTTCAATTCAAATTCAAAAGGAACACCTTCGCGATATGCTTTTTGAAATGTTTGAAAAAATAAATAAAAATCAGAGCGTTCCAACAAATTTCTAAATTCAAAAAAATTTAACGGACCTTTCTGAGGATCTCTTTCAAAAATAGAAAACATATATTCCGACCAGGTTGTCAGGTTCGTGGCTGGATTATAACTCCAATTGCCAATGTGGGCAATGCGTTGGGCTAACTGCAGGTCGGAAAGGCTTTCCAGCAGGTACTGGTGGGCCAGCATGGATTCTGTTACATCATGGACAAAACCAGCTACTTTCCTTTTATCTCTTTGAAATTCAGCAACAGCATAAACCTGGCGGATCTCATTGGTATCCTGGCGTTTTATTGTAAAATGGAAGTTGAATGGCTTTTTGTTCTCAATCAGATTTTTCATGCTTTTTTGTAATTCAACACGAAATTGAGGCAGAAAAATTTTCATAGCCAACTCCGAAGAAACCAACCGTTGGTTAATACCGCATATTCTTTGGGTCTCTTGCGAACATTCAACAATTTTTTTATCAATATCAAATTCCCATATTCCAAAATTGTCAGGATTTTCAAATCGATCCATTGGTTTGGCAGGAATAGTCTGCTTTACCAAAGCTTTTTCAATCAAACTAACTATAACCAGATCGTTTTTGAAAGGTCGAACTTTTACCTCGAATAATTCTTTGCCTGTTCTTATTTCCCTTTCAACGAAAAATGAAAATTCCTTTTTTTGTTCGCTGATTTGTTGACAGATACACTTATCATCAGCCATTTCGCAAGGCTGGGTTTTATGAAAAAGATGGCGGTAACAGAAATTATTTTTCCTTTCCAAATTGAACGTATGGTC
>CAZHKI010000453.1:0-3260 GCA_964533365.1 uncultured Maribellus sp.
CCTCCGGTGCGATTTATGCCCGTGGTATTGCAGGTTAAAATCCGGACAAGCGGGAAACTGCAAAGTGCGCGAAAACATTGGCGGGACGCTGGTTACTCATGTTTACAACAAAATTGCGGCGCTGGGAATTGATCCCATCGAAAAAAAGCCACTCTACCACTTTTATCCCGGAAAGAATATATTGTCCATTGGCAAAGTGGGCTGCAACCTGCACTGTACCTTCTGCCAAAACCACCACATCTCACAAAGTTTCGCCACTGAATTTGCCGGTTTTCATGAAACAACCGCCCGCGAACTGGTGCAGAAAGCAGAAAAAATACCGGAGAACATTGGCATTGCATACACCTACAACGAACCGTTCACATTTTTTGAATTTATGTTTGAAACAGCTCAACAGGTTCACGACAACGGGATGAAAAACGTGGTGGTTTCCAACGGGTACATCAACCCTGAACCGTTAAAAGCCTTGCTTCCCTGGATCGATGCATTCAACATCGATTTGAAAGCATTTTCTGATGGATTTTATAAAATGCAAACCAAAGGAAAACTGGCGCCGGTTTTACAAACCCTGAAAAACATAGCAGAAAGCCGGAAACATCTCGAAATTACAATGCTGGTTATTCCGGGGCTGAACGACGACGAAACTGAATTTGAAACCATGACCCGGTGGATTGCCACGGAACTGGGAAATGACGTTCCACTCCACCTCTCACGCTATTTTCCGCACCACGAGATGCACCGGCCGCCAACTCCACTGGAAACACTGGAATCGCTTTTCGATTTGGCAAAAAAACACCTTCACCATGTTTACATGGGAAATGTAAACGACGAAAAACGATCGTCAACTTACTGCCCGGACTGTAACGAAATCCTTGTTAAAAGAAGCGGTTACCAGGTTTCGGCCGAAAAACTGAACGAACAAAGTTGCTGTACAAACTGTGGCACCCGGGCCAGTTTCGTTTTATGATCTTTTCCAATTTCTTCGAATACATAATGGCTTACTGCAGGAAATCAGCAAATAAAGCAATTGCTAAAAATGAATTAATACCGGAAAAGAAACAAGAAAACAGCCAATATTGAAAGTTAGCCAACAATTTAGCTACATTTGCAGCAACAAAAGAACGATGTTACTTTTTTTATGAAATTTACAGAATTAGGAATCCATGACGACTTGCTGGATGCCATCGATTATATGGGGTTCGAAAATGCAACCCCCATTCAGGAACAAGCCATTCCTGTTATTTTAAACGGCAACGATTTAATAGCATGCGCCCAAACCGGAACCGGAAAAACGGCGGCTTTTTTATTGCCCATCCTCGATTTGATTGCCGATTTGCCCGGTGGTGAAACCAGCACATTGATTATTGTGCCCACCCGCGAACTGGCCATGCAAATCGACCAGCAGGTGCAGGGAATCGGCTATACCATGGGCATCCATTCCATTGCCATTTACGGCGGTGGCGACGGCGACAACTGGGGGCAACAAAAAATGGCGCTCACCCAGGGTGCCGACATTGTAGTGGCCACTCCCGGAAAACTCATTTCGCACCTGAACCTTGGATATGTTAAATTCGACACCATCAAATTTCTCATCCTCGATGAAGCCGACCGTATGCTCGACATTGGTTTTTACGACGACATTGTGAAAATCATTTCATTTCTTCCAAAAGACCGTCAAACCCTGATGTTCAGCGCAACCATGGCGCCAAAAATCAGGGCGCTGGCCTCCAAAATCCTGAAAAACCCAACCGAAATCAACATAGCCATTTCGAAACCGGCCGAAGGAGTTTTGCAGGCGGCTTACCTTTGTTTCGAGCATCAGAAAATCAACCTGATCAACCATCTTCTGAAAGACAAACCCGAGTACAACAGCATCCTGATATTTTGTTCGACCAAAAAGAAAGTGACCGAACTGGCCCGGTCGTTAAAGAAGAACAACCTTCAGGTTGAACCCATTTCGTCGGATTTGGAACAGGAAAAACGGGAAGAAGTGCTGCAAGGATTTAAATCGAAAAGAACACGGATTCTGGTTGCCACCGATGTAATGAGCCGGGGAATCGACATCAAGGATATTAACCTGGTTATTAATTTTGATGTACCGCAGGATGCTGAAGACTACGTTCACCGCGTAGGCCGCACGGCCCGCGCCGATGCCACCGGCGTTGCCCTGACACTGGTCAACGAAAACGACATGTTTAATTTCCAGCGCATTGAACGCTTGATTGAACGGGAAATATTCAAAGCTCCGCTGCCCGATCATTTGGGAGAAGGCCCTGCATGGAACAGTTCAGCAAAAAGACCTTCCACCCGGAAAGGAAATTTCAACAAAAAAAACAAATTCAAAAAAAAGTCGAACAAATAAAGCTCAACTCACTTCCTGAAATTCAAATAACCAAGCCTCAACCACTGCCGGATTAAAAATTATCCTTAACTTCTGTTGTAATTCAATGGAAGCAGAACTTAATACCGGAAAAAATGAAACGATTGTTGTTCCTTATGTTCTCCCTTCTCATTATAAACTCTGTTGCCGCAGGACAAACAGAGCAGGACACCTCGACAATTCGAATTGAAACTACAGACGGGAACGAATTTTTTGGAAAGATAACCCGGCAGGATGCCCAAAAAATTTACCTGAGAACCAGCAATCTCGGTGAAATTGCCATTTCAAAAACCGAAATTAAAATCATGGAGAAAGTGGATGTTTCCCAAATCAAAGGAGGGAAACTTTGGTTTGCCAACCCGCAGGCTACCCGCTATTTATGGTCGCCAAACGGTTACGGGCTGAAAAAAGGAGAAGGGTATTATCAAAACATCTGGGTTTTGTGGAACCAGTTTGCCGTTGGCATGACCGACAATTTTTCGCTGGGAGGCGGCATTATCCCGCTCTTTTTGTTTGGTGGTGCCCCCACCCCGGTTTTTGTTACCCCAAAATTTTCCATCCCGGTTGAAAAAGACAAAATAAACCTGGGTATTGGTGCGCTGGTCGGGACTATTCTTGGCGAACAGGAAACATCGTTTGGGATTGTTTACGGTCTGTCAACCATCGGAACCCGCGACAATAATGTAAGCATTGGGCTGGGATACGGTTTTGCAGGCGGAGAGTGGGCCCAATCGCCCATGATCAACATCAACGGGCTATTTCGGGTGAGCAGCCGCGGTTATTTTATCACCGAAAATTATTACATCAATGCCGGGGGCGACAGCGTAGTTTTGATTACCCTGGGCGGCCGCTGGATTATCAAAAAGGCAGCCCTCGATTT
>CAZHKI010000454.1:0-1201 GCA_964533365.1 uncultured Maribellus sp.
TTTTCAACAATGTGAATATCCTTTTCAATAAGTACCCCGTTCATTTTGAGTTCCATACAGTTATTTACTCCGGAAAGGGTGGCCGAATTTACATATCTTTCGAAAACCTCCGGGGGAATGTTAGTATAAATTAACACATTTGTCAGGATTTTAAAAAAGTTTACATTTGCACCTGATAAAAACACTAAATTAAAGAACGTGGATATATTTACTAAATTCAGGACTAACCAGGGCGAAATTGGCAGGTACATGAAACAGATTCATGGATATTTTGCTTTCCCGAAACTGGAAGGCGAAATTGGCCCAAGAATGAAATTCAGAGGGAAAGAAGTTCTTACCTGGAGTTTAAATAACTATCTGGGGTTGGGCAACCACCCTGAAGTGCGTAAAGCAGATGCGGAAGCAGCGGCACACTACGGCATGGCATACCCGATGGGGGCACGCATGATGTCGGGGCAAACCACCAAGCACGAGCAACTGGAACGTGAACTGGCAGCATTTGTGGGTAAACCCGATGCCTTTTTGCTCAATTTCGGTTACCAGGGGATGGTTTCAGTGATCGATTCCATCTGTGGCCGGAACGATGTAATTGTTTACGACTCGGAATCGCATGCCTGCATTCTGGACGGCGTGCGCCTCCACATGGGCAAACGTTACGTTTACACCCACAACAATATGGACAGCCTCCGTAAACAGCTTGAAAGGGCAACCATTTTGGCCGAGAAACAAAAAGGCGGAATACTTGTGATTACGGAAGGTGTGTTCGGTATGTCGGGCGATCTGGGGAAACTGGACGAGATTGTTAAATTTAAGGAAGAGTTCTCATTTCGCTTGCTGGTTGATGATGCCCACGGTTTTGGCACCATGGGAAAAACCGGCGCCGGTACGCCTGAACATTTCGGAATTTCCGACGGAGTTGACCTGCATTTTGCCACTTTTGCCAAATCGATGGCCGGTATTGGTGGATTTATCGCCTGTGATTCTGACATTTGCTACTACCTGCGCTATAATATGCGTTCGCAAACTTACGCCAAATCGTTGCCAATGGCCATGACCCTTGGCGCATTAAAACGGCTGGAACTGATTCGTAATCAACCGGAATTACGCGAAAAACTCTGGACCATTGTAGGCGCTCTTCAAAAAGGGTTGATCGACGAAGGATTCGATCTGGGCCGCACCAACTCGCCGGTTACCCCGGTTT
>CAZHKI010000454.1:1238-3251 GCA_964533365.1 uncultured Maribellus sp.
CCAACCTGGTGTACGACCTGCGCGAAAACTACGGCGTGTTCTGCTCTATGGTAGTTTACCCGGTTATCCCAAGGGGCGAACTCATCCTCCGCCTCATCCCTACCGCAATGCACACCATCGACGATGTGAACTACACCCTTAAAGCTTTCAAGGAAGTCAGGCAAAAACTGGTTGACGGAAAATATTCGAAAACTGAATTTGCCCACGTGGAAGTGGATATGTAACCAAGAATATCATCATAACAAAAGGGAGCCGTATCAGGTTCCCTTTTTTGTTTCCACACACCCGGTCAAATAATCCGGGTAGAGAAAAATTTACAATAACTTTACACTTCAAAAAAACAGCGGAAATCAATCCGCTATTTCATTGAAATCTTTTGTTTTTCGTTTTCTATGCCACTTCGTTGACCCCCAGAATGGGAATGGGATTTTCCTCGTCGGTTTGATTCAGTACCGACTGATAAAGCGAAGCGAATGCCGCATGGATCCACATGATCGAGATCAGGACGCCAAAAAACAGCACGATGATTCCGCCAATAATCAGGAAAAAGGAGATGATGGCCATAAAAAAGACCGTCCAGCCATGCCCGCGCGACATATACCAGCTTTTTTCAACTGCTTTCATGGGTTCCATATCTTTGTCCATTACCAGGTAAGGGACAAAAACCAAACGACAGGCAATGATAATCCCCGGAATGATCAACATCACAAATCCAATCATTACCAGGGCAAAAACAATCAGGTTGGCCAGCACAATGTTAAGGTATTTACCCCTGAAACCATCGAAAAGGAGTTTCAAATCAACTTCTTCGTCGCGCATCGCTTTCAGAAATAAATATTTTTCGCCAAACTTGATGACCGGTAAAAACATTAAAGTATAGAGCAGGCTGAATAAAATAACCGGAGTCATAATCAGCATGGTCAACGCAAAATTGTGGTCGGCTTTCCAGGTTGCACCTGCAGGGCCATTTAGCAAGCCAACAATAATTACAGCTACTAATAACGGTAAAAATGCTTTTTCAAACATTTTTCTCCATCCGTAACCAAAACTGCCCCCGATACTGGGTTGCAGATTAAAATACTTTAAACTTTCCATTTTTTTCAATTTTAAAAAATTCTGTTTTCTTTCATTTGTCTCTCCAAAAATAAATCAACCTTAAAAAATATCCGTCCAACTATGGTAGGATTTTGAATAATCACTACTTTGGTAGTTGACTTATAATAATCATCCCTGTTATTTTTACCGGGTCATACCAAAGTTGGAGCGAATGTTTGTTGAATACCTATTGTACAGTATCACCTTTGTCATTACTTCGGGATTAGCTGTTCTGGGAATCCTGGTTTCGTGGCAGTTGTTCCAGTCGGAGAAAAAGCTGATTTTACAAACCTTGCTGTATTACCAGATTTTCATCTTTTCCTTTTTTTTATATGGGATCTGGGGGAATATTATCATCCGCGAAATGGTGGCCGACCTGCCAACGTATGTCGAATTGTACCATAAACTGGCCATATTTATACCCATACTCGGCATTCCGTTTCTGATGGTTGGGTGGTTTATGCAACTAAAGTTCGGGTTTAACCTGGGCGGATATATTCTTTCAAATAAATTTATGTACAGCTATTTCCTCATATTTATTCTGTTGATTTTAATTCCGGCGGTGCTTGTACAGAAAGGTGTCATCCGGATTCCGGAAAATCCCGATCAGGTTATCATCACTTTTTTCCTGGTATTAAACCTGTTTGTCCAACTCGGTTTTGCCTTTCCTTTTTTAAAGCCGAAAGAAAATATGCTGCTGAAACAATTCGGAATTCAGAAAAAAACCATAGGAATTTATTTTTCCGGGGTTTTCCTTTATTCGGTAGCATTATTGTTCTTGAAGGTTTGGGGCGTTTTTTCCACCTGCTTTGTATTTATTCTTTTGTTTGCACTGCATACATTTTTCCCGATATACATCCGGATAAAACTTTTTACTGAACCATCGGACGGAAAAAAATCCAACATGGATTTTCAGTC
>CAZHKI010000455.1:0-3250 GCA_964533365.1 uncultured Maribellus sp.
ACTCTGGCGAAATAAACTGGCGGTACTAGTGGGCGATTACATTTTGGCCAAAGGATTATTGCTCCAACTCGAACATAAGAAATATGATTTTTTACACCTCATTTCGCGTGCTGTTCAGGATATGAGCGAAGGGGAAATTCTTCAGACGAAGAAAAGCCGGAAACTCGACATTGACGAAGAGATTTATTACGAAATCATCCGGAAGAAAACAGCTTCGCTGATTGCCACCAGCATGGCCATTGGAACAGCTTCGGTAACTGCCAATCCTGAATTGTACGAAAAAATGTACAGCATCGGCCAGGATGTGGGGATTGCATTTCAAATTAAAGACGATATTTTCGATTACCAGGAAAAGGGAATTCTCGGAAAACCCACCGGAAACGACATCAAGGAAAAGAAAATCACCCTTCCGCTGCTTTATGTTCTGAATAACTCGGCCCCTTTGGAGCGAAAGCGGATTTTGCGGTTGATCAAGCGGAAAAATAAAAACAGCGCCGTGGTTAAAGAACTGATTCAACTGGTTACCGAGAAAGGGGGGCTTGAGTATGCGGCATCGAAAATGGAAGAGTTCAAAGATAAGGCTATTCGTGCGCTCATGGAGTTTAACGACGGAGACGCCCGCAACTCGCTCATCGAACTGGTGAGCTACATTACCACCCGAAAAAAGTAGTTTTCCCGGGAGTTGAGTCTGTTCTTGTTACTTTAATCCACTTCGTTTCAGGAGGGCATCGACGGTGGGTTCCTGTCCCCGGAAACGTTTGTACAAAATCATCGGATGTTCAGTTCCTCCTTTTTCGAGGATATTCTCCCGAAACGACTGTGCAACCTGCCGGTTGAACAAACCTTTTTCCTGAAATACGCTGAAAGCATCGGCATCCAAAACTTCGGCCCATTTGTAACTGTAATAACCGGCGGCATAACCACCGGCAAACAAATGCCCAAACTGGGTACTCATGCAGGTTTCATCAATAACCGGGAAAATTTGTGTTTTTTCCCAGGCTTTTTCTTCAAATTCTTTTACATCTCCTTCAAACGGTTTTTCGATGGTGTGCCAGGCCATGTCGAGGTGCCCAAAATTGAGCTGGCGGACAGTGAGATAGCCCGCCTGGAAATTAGCAGAAGCTTTGATCTTTTCAACCAGTTGCGCGGGAATTTTTTCACCGGTTTGATAATGTACGGCAAACCGATCGAGGAATTTCTTTTCAACCGCCCAGTTTTCCATAATCTGCGAGGGCAATTCAACAAAATCGCGGTAAACATTGGTGCCTGAGAGTGTTGAATAAGTTGTATTTGCTAGCATCCCGTGCAGCGCGTGGCCAAACTCGTGCAAAAATGTTTCCAGTTCGCTGAAAGTAAGTAAAGCCGGTTTGGTTTCGGTAGGACGGGTAAAGTTCATGACAATGGTGATGTGGGGCCGCGAATCCATTCCGTTTTCTTTCCATTGCGCTTTGAAATCGTTCATCCAGGCGCCACCCTGTTTCCCCTGGCGCGGGTGAAAATCGGCATAGAGAACGGAAAGGAATTTCCCATCAGAATCGAACATTTCATACGGAATAACTTCATCGTGATAAACCGGGATGTTTTTGTTTGGCCGGAATGTAATGCCGTACAATTCGGTAGCCAGGCCAAAAACACCTTCTATCACCCTTCTGAGTTCGAAATAGGGCTTCAGTCTTTCATCGTCGAGATCGAATTTTCTTTTCTTCAGTTTTTCGCTGTAATAGCTCCAGTCCCAAGGCATCATTTTATCGGTAAATCCGTTTTCTTTTGCAAAGTTTTCCACTTCGGCTTTTTCATTTAAGGCTACTCCAAACGAAGCTTCGCAGAGTTTATCGAGCAGGTGGAATACCTCGCCGGCATTCATGGCCATCCTTCTTTCGAGGACATATGCGGCATAATTCGGGTAGCCCAGCAGTTTGGCCAGCTCCAGCCGCAGGGTTACTATTTTTCTGACATTTTCGCGGTTGTCAGATTCGTTGTTTTTGAACGATTTCGACATGTATGCCAGGTACATTTCTTTACGCAACCCGCGGTTATCGGCATATTTCATAAAAGGCAGGTAACTGGGCATGGTCAGGTTGAAAATCCATCCTTCTTTGCTTTTTTCTTTTGCTTTACCGGCGGCGGTTTCCAGTGCGCTTTCGGGTAGCCCGCCCAGTTGGTCGCGGTCAGTAATGTGCAATTCGTATTGATTGGTTTCTTTCAGAACATTTTCGTCAAATTTCAGGGTGAGTTGTGAAAGTTCAGTGCTGATTTCCCTGAATTTCTCCTTTTGTTCATCTGCGAGGTTGGCTCCTTTTCGTACAAAATTCAGGTACGTATTTTCAAGGAGGGTTTGCTGTTCAACTGTCAAATTCAGGTTTTCTTTTTGAGAATATATGGATTTAACTTTTTCGAAAAGAATGGGGTTGAGGGTAATGTCGTTTTGAAATTTGGTGAGCAACGGCGAAATTCCCTGTGCAATTTGTTGCAATGCGTCGCTGGTTTCGGCATTCAGCAGGTTAAAGAAAATTCCTGAAGTGCGGCTCAGCAGCCGGCCTGAGTTTTCGAGCGCTTCGATGGTGTTTTCGAAAGTCGGCACCTCCGGGTTGGACGCAATTTCTTTGATTTCCTGTTCGCCCTGTTTGATTGATTCGTGAAAGGCAGGCAAAAAATGTTCGATGCTGATTTTATCGAAAGGGGCGGTTTGGCGGGGCGTATCAAAATTACCCAAAAGCGGGTTTTGTTGTTCGTTCAACAGGATTGTTTTCATGATAAAAAATGATGTGAAAATTGTTGATTTTATAACTTAAAGTTAAAGGAAGCCTTCTTAAGAAATTATTTTTAACGGACTCATTTAATACAAATAAGAGTAGCAAATGTTCAGGCTTCAGGGAAATGTTATTTCTTGGGGCGTTTCTTTTTTTCGACCGACCAGCCGAATTTGCCGATTTTTTTGCCCATTCCGAAGTAGTGGCCATGGCTGTAAACCAAAGGATTGGCTTTTGAAAAGCTAAATGCCTGCTGTTCGTTGAGGTATTCTTCGTCAACCGAAACGCTGACGACCTCGGAAACAAACATGTGGTGTGAACCGAGTTCCACAATATTTTTCACTTTGCATTCGATATTCACCGGCGATTCGCTGATGATGGGCGCTTTCACGATTTTTGCCGGGGCAGGGGTGAGGTCCATTTCTTTCCATTTGTTGTATTTTCTTCCCGAACGGCAACCACACCAGTCGGTGGCTTTGGCCAGTTCTTCAGTGGTGAGG
>CAZHKI010000456.1:0-1396 GCA_964533365.1 uncultured Maribellus sp.
TTGCTAAAATTTATGCGTGAAAAATGTAATCCACCTAATTTTCAAACTGAGCCAAGATCATTTCCTGATTTTTCTATTTTTACTTCATGCATATTACCGGAATTATACTGGCTGGGGGTAAAAGCCTGCGAATGGGAACTGATAAAGCGCTTCTCGAAATTAACGGTCAGCCGCTTTTACAGCGGGCTATTGATTTTTGCCATCCATGGTGCCAAACCATTCTTGTCAGTTCGAATAACCCGGGGCATAAAAAGTTTGGATGCGAAATCGTACCCGATGAATTTCAAAACTGCGGCCCGCTGGGAGGGATTTCCTCCTGCCTGCAAAAATCGAAATCCGACTGGAATTTTGTTTTAAGCACCGATACCCCTTTTGTTGAACCCGCATTTTTCCCTTTCCTGGTTTCTGTGGCCGAAAATTACGATGCCGTTGTTCCCTGTCACAACGAGGGTATTGAACCACTGATTGCCCTTTACCATAAAAGATGTTCTCCTGAAATTGCAAAATGCCTGAAAGCCGGTCATTTCAAAATGCAGGATTTTCTAAATACGGTGGATACCTGTTTTGTCGGGTCGCAAAACTGGGTTGATCAATATCCCCGTATTTTTTTCAACCTGAACCGGCCGGAGGATTTTTCAGCCATCGGGCAAGGGCAGAAATGATGGTTTATTTTGCCTTTTTAATTTTCATCTTTATCATTCTACCACTCATTTGTTTCTGATTTAAAATTGCCTTAAAATATTGGCAGGTTGATAACCATGTTTTTTCATCGGGAAACAGATTAATACAGGGTGTAATTTATATTGATTCTAAACATGTAATTTGTTTTGCGTATATAGTTGTTTCACAATGAAATATTGTTCCTTTATTTGAGTATTTGTTCTTATGTTGTAAAGCACATCTATATATCTAATTTATTAAATATATCAATATTGATAATTCTTTATGTTTGTGTCATAAAATCAGATTTTATGGTGAATTCAAGACGGGATTTTATTAAAATATCTTCGTTAAGTACAGCCGGGCTTGTGGTGGGTGGAAAATTTGTCCACTCCGCCATTCAGTCGTCCGGTTTGTTATCGGGTAACACTTCCGAACCGGCATTCCGGACGCCAACCTATTGCGAAGTTTGTTTCTGGAAGTGTGCAGGTTGGGTTTATAAAGACGAAGAGGGAAAGATAAAAAAAGTGGTTGGAAACGACGACGACACCAACTGCAACGGTCGGCTTTGTCCACGCGGAACCGGTGGCGTGGGAATGTATTACGATGAGGATCGGCTGAAAACGCCATTACTCAGGGTAACCGGGGCCGATGGTAAACAAACCTACAAGGAAGTTTCGTGGGACGAGGCTTTTACTTTTATTGCCGAAAAATTACAACAGATAAAGAAAGAGCA
>CAZHKI010000456.1:1406-3246 GCA_964533365.1 uncultured Maribellus sp.
TGAATGTACAGCGTTGTTTACTCACGGCTCAGGCGGGCATTACTGGGGGAACTTGTTAAAAGCGTTTGGCTCGAATAATATTGCAGCCCCTTCGTATGCCCAATGCCGCGGGCCCCGCGAAGTTGCCTTTATTGCCACTTTTGGCGAGGGACTGGATTCTCCTGAGCCAACCGACATTCGCGATACCCGCTGCCTGGTTCTGATTGGCTCACATCTGGGCGAAAACATGCACAACGGGCAGGTTCAGGAAATGTCGGATGCCATTGACAAGGGAGCGGCTATCATCACCGTCGATCCCCGTTATTCGACTGTTGCCGGAAAATCGAAATTCTGGCTGCCCATCAAACCGGCAACCGATATTGCTCTTCTGCTTTCTTGGATCAGGGAAATTATCAACAACGAGTGGTACGATCGAAAATATGTGGAAAAATATACCTGGGGTTTCGATGAACTGAAAGCATGGGTTCAGCCTTACACGCCTGAATGGGCATACGGTATTACAACGATAAAACCTGAACAAATTCGGGAAACGGCGAAGGAAATGGCCAATGCAGCGCCAGCGGTCATTATCCATCCCGGCCGGCATGTCACCTGGTATGGCGACGATACCCAGCGGTTACGTGCCGTTGCTATTCTGAATGCATTGCTGGGATCGTGGGGGCGGCGTGGCGGCTTTTACCGTCCTGAAAAACTGGAAGTACCGGATTACCCGCATCCTCCTTATCCTAAAGTAACCCGCGACTGGCGTTTGGCCATGAACGGAAAATACAATCTCGCCGATTTGGCCCTTGCAAACGGCGTCTGCGATGCCACCATTCCAACTCCTGATTTGGACTGCAATATTAAAGGCTGGATTGTTAATGGGACCAACCTGATCATGACTTTGCCCGATAAGGAAAAAACCATTAAGGCGTTGAATAACCTCGAATTGCTGGTAGTGGTCGATACCATGCCCATGGAAATTACCGGTTATGCCGATGTGGTCCTGCCCGAATGTACTTACCTCGAACGGTGGGACGATTTGCGCGTGGTTCACGGGCGTGTGCCGAATGTGGCACTCCGAATGCCTGCTGCCGAACCCAAATACAATTCCAAACCCGCATACTGGATGGCAAAAGAACTTTCCAAAAAAATGGGGCTGGAAGAATATTTTGCCTGGAATTCGATGGAAGAAATGCTCGACTGGCAGTTAAAACAAATAGGTTCTTCGCTGGAAGAAATGAAGCGCATTGGGGTGAAAAATTTCCCCCGCGAATTCGACGACTTGTATTTTCAGCCCGGTGAAGAAATTGAATTCAATACCAACACCGGAAAGATTGAACTCTATTCCACGGCTTTTGCCGAAGAAGGTTTTGATCCGTTACCGGCATATACTCCTCATGTGGAACCGCCCGCCGGATATTTTTACCTGAATTACGGCCGGGCCCCGATGCATACCTTCAGCCGGACAGCCAACAACCCGAACCTGACCGATTTGATGGACGAAAATAAAATCTGGGTAAACCCGAAAGTGGCTAAAGAATGGGGACTGAAAAACGATCAACTGGTTTATCTGGAAAACCAGGACGGTGTTGTTTCCGATTTCCCGGCCAAAGTGCGGGTGACCGAACGGGTAAGGTTCGACTCGGTTTATGTTGTTCACGGCTTTGGCCATGCCGACAAAAAATTGTCACGCGCGTTCGGAAAAGGAGTCAGCGATTCGCAATTGATTACCCGTGTGCTAATCGACCCGATTATGGGAGGTACCGGGATGAGAGGGAATTTTGTCACATTTCGGTTTGAAAAAGAAAGTGAGGTGCAGTCATGAGATATGCAATGGCCATTGATACCAAAAAATGTG
>CAZHKI010000457.1:0-3225 GCA_964533365.1 uncultured Maribellus sp.
AAGCAATGGCCTGCCTCATCAAATGGGTAGCGCCCAACGCATGTTCGAACCGGGTGTGGTTGGCGCCCGGAAAAACTAAAAACGACAGTCCTAACTGTTTGATTCGCCTTAAGCGTTGAAAAACAGGATGTTCAATTAAATCGAAAACCAGTTCAGATTGTAAATTGATAAAACCAAAGACCGGATCGTTGATTATTTTCTTTTTATTTACGTGGTTTTGATTCACAAAATGTAAATATTCTGATCAGCCAAAAGTACAAAACTTTCCGAAAATCAAAAACACACCTGTGGCACACGCTGATTTTGAATTGGTTTACTCAAAATTAATCAGGTAAATGATGTGGTGTAATGTTTTTTAATCGTTACTAATTCTTTAAAATCAATACTTTATATGATGAATAATGTTTGGATTTCACAAAAAAATATTATTTTTGCGAGGATTTTTGGAAAAACCTGTTTTAGGGGACCTCTGGTTCCCTATTTTGTTAACTGGAATTAATGGTAGATAAAAACAGAGTCATACAACTCATTGAGGAAAAACTCAGCGACCGGATGTTCATTGTTGATGTTTCGGTAAGCGCAAGCAACGTCATCTATGTTTACGTTGACAGTTACGATGGAATTACCATTGATACTTGCATTGAAATCAGCAGGCATATCGAACACAACCTCGACCGCGATGAAGAAGATTTCGGCCTGCAGGTTTCATCGCCCGGGCTGATGGAAAGTTTCAAGGTAAAAGAACAGTACCTGAAATACACCGGGAAGGAAGTGGAAGTAGTAACTGTTTCCGATGATAAATTTCAGGGAATTTTGAAGGAAGCCGGCGAGCAGTCCATTGTTTTGGAAACCTCTTCTTTTGAAAAACCGGAAGGCCAAAAAAAGAAACAACTGATTACGAAAGAATATAATTTCAAATACGAAGAAATAAAAAGTGCGAAAGCCGTTATTTCATTTAATAAACTGATGTCCGATGGAAAACATTAACCTGATTGATACATTTGCCGAATTCAAGGAACTGAAAAACATCGATCGTGTAACGATGATGAGTGTTCTTGAAGATGTTTTTCGCAGCGTTCTGATCCGTCAGTTCGGCACCGACGAAAATTTCGACGTGATTATCAATATCGACAAGGGCGACTTTGAAATCTGGCGGAACCGCGTTGTGGTGGAAGATGACGAACTGGAAGACCCCAACCTGCAGATTACCCTCACCAATGCCCAGAAAATCGACAGCGATTACGAAGTAGGCGAAGAAGTGACCGATGAAGTGAAACTCGCCGATTTTGGGCGACGCGCCATTTTAAACCTTCGCCAAAACCTGGCCAGCAAAATCATGGAACTGGAAAAAGACCACGTTTACGGTAAATACAAAAATAAAATCGGTGAAATTATTACCGGCGAAGTTTACCAGATTTGGAAAAAGGAAATTCTCATTCTTGACGATGAAGGAAATGAGCTGATCCTCCCCAAATCGGAACAAATCCCTTCTGATTTTTTCAGAAAAGGCGATGCTGTCCGGGCTATTGTTTATAAAGTGGAACTTCGTAACAACAACCCACTAATTATTCTGTCGCGTACAGCGCCCGCATTCCTCGAGCGCTTGTTCGAACTCGAAATCCCTGAAATTTTTGATGGATTGATTACCATCAAAAAAATTGTGAGGGTTCCCGGCGAAAGGGCAAAAGTAGCTGTCGAATCGTACGACGAACGAATTGACCCGGTAGGAGCCTGTGTCGGAATGAAAGGATCTCGTATTCACGGAATTGTACGTGAACTGCGAAACGAAAATATTGATGTAATTAACTATTCATCGAACATTCAGTTATTCATTAAAAGAGCACTGAACCCGGCTAAAATCAACTCGATTAAAATCGTGGAAGGAACCAAAAAGGCTGAAGTTTATCTCCGGCCTGAAGAAGTTTCGCTGGCCATTGGAAAGGGAGGGCTGAACATTCGTCTGGCCAGCCAGCTGACCGGTTACGAAATAGATGTATACCGCGAAATGGAAGAAGATGAAGAAGATGTGAACCTCGACGAATTTGGCGACGAAATTGAAGGTTGGGTCATCGACGGGTTAAAAGCCATTGGTTGTGACACGGCTAAAAACGTGTTGAATCTCTCACGTCAGGAGTTGATTAAACGAACTGATTTTGAGGAAGAAACCATTGACGAGGTTTTAAAAATATTGAAATCGGAGTTTGAATAGTTAATAGCATTAATTAAGGGATTTACTGCAAAAGGAAATGAAAATGCCCTGCGGTAAGCTTTTGGTATTTGGGTTATAAAATGATTAAAAAATTTTTTATGGTGGCAGGCAATACAATAAGGCTTAGCAAACTTGCAAGAGAATTTAACGTTGGCATTCATACAATCGTTGAGTTTTTGCACAAAAAAGGTTTTGATATTGATTCAAATCCGAATACAAAAGTGGAAGAAGATGCCCTTCACCTGCTTCAGCAGGAATACAAAGTGGATGTTTCGCTGAAAAAGGAATCAGAGAAAATTAGTTTAAAGAACATTCGTCCAAAGAAAGAAACGATCAGTATTGACGATACAGACGAGGAGGAAGAAATAAAAATTAAACCGGCAGCAAAAGAAAATTCACGCGAGCCCGAAAAGGTACACGAACCGAAAAAGGAAAAAGTGGAAAAGCCACTTGAGGTTCCGCTTGTTCAAAAAGAAGAAAAAATTAAAGTAGTAGGTAAAATTGATCTGGATGCTTTTTCGAAACACAAAAAGAAAGAAGAAAAACCTGCTGAAATTGTTAAGCCAGAAGAGCCAGTCAAAGCCAAAGAAACAGCAGAGGCAGAAAAACCGGCGTCAGAAATAAAAAAAGAAGAGAGTAAGTTGGAGGTAAAATCTGAAATTATTGAGCAGAAAGTACCGGCGAAAGTTGAAAAAGCCATTGAACCGCCGGTTGAAATTGCGAAGGAACGCCCGGTTGAAATGATAGAAATGGAAATTCCGAAAGTTGAGGAAGTAAAAGTGGTTGGGATGATTGACCTGACCAATATCAACCAAAGGACCCGCCCGGCAAAAAAGACAAGGGAAGAAAAGGAAAAAGAGCGTAAAGAACGTCTGAAACAACGGGTGCCGGTCAAACCTGAAAAGGAAATTCCGGAAGAACCTGAAGTGGAACCCGTCAGAAAACCCATCGAAGTAATAAAAGCCAAAGCCCAAAAGCTGAGCGGGCCGACCGTGGTTGGTAAAATTGATTTACCC
>CAZHKI010000458.1:0-3223 GCA_964533365.1 uncultured Maribellus sp.
AGGCCACTTGTGGGGCGCCATTTCGGGCTTTATTCTCGCTTTGTATTACCGGAAATACATCATCCGCCGCGACAAGTTCGACTGGGAAGAGGAAGATGGAGAGGAAGATGCTGACAACATGCAAACCCCGCCCGAAACAGCAACAGAAAATCAACCCGCCGGAGATGAAAAAAAAGGAGAACAGAAACAAGTGGAAAAACCGGGAGAAACCTCCAAAAAACCAAACAATATCAGTCATACCGGCGAATTTTATGGCAAAGACGATTATTAACCTCACGGGAATACTGAAACCCGGCAGATTTGATTGGTTCCATAAAAATACTAAACCTCTAAAATTTCAATTTTCACCCTTAACTCAAAAAGAAAACCAAATGATTTAACGTTTCTTAGTATTTTCATGGAAAGTAACAAGAATAGGGTACGGAATTCAAAAAAAGATTAATTTTGCGCCAGAAATATACGAAGTTCATTATAGAATGATTAGCAGAAGGATTATCCGCACGAAAGTTTTACAGGTTTTGTACGCCTACTATTCGTCAGAAGAAAAATCTATCAACAATACAGAAAAAGAGCTCTTTTTCAGCATTCAAAAATCGTACGATCTTTATCATTCCCTGTTTGCGTTGGTGTTAGAAATTGCCAACTATGCCGAAAACCGGATTGAAATCCGCCGCAACAAACACCAGCCGACACACGAAGATCTGCATCCGAATACCAAATTCATATCGAACCATATTCTTCAGCAACTGCGTGAAAACCGGCAGTTAAAAACTTACACCGAACAAAAAAAACTGGGCTGGGAAAATTATCCTGAACTCATCAAGGACTTGTACCTTTTTATGGAAGAATCTGACTTCTACAAAGAGTACATGGAAGATCCAACCCGTTCGTATATTGATGACCGGAAATTTGTCGATAAACTTTTTAATAAAATCATTCTGGTTGCCGAAGACTTGTACATTGTGCTGGAAGACCAAAGTATTTACTGGAACGACGACGTGGAGTTTATTGTCAGCATGATATCGAAAACGCTGAAAAAGTTCAACGAGTACAGCGACTCGGATTTACGCCTGATGCCCATGTTTAAGGACGAAGAGGATCGCGATTTTGCAAAAAACCTCATCCGCAAATCCATTATCAACCACGACGAGATACAGGCCATGATTAAGGAACACTCGAAAAACTGGGATGTGGAACGGATTGCATTTATGGACACCCTCATCATGCAACTGGCCATTACTGAATTTATTTACTTCCCATCGATACCCACCAAGGTTACGCTGAACGAGTACATTGAACTTTCGAAATATTACAGCACCGATAAAAGCCGGAATTTTATCAATGGGATTCTTGATAAAACGCTGAAAGATTTAAAAAGTCTGGGAAAAGTAAACAAAGCCGGCCGTGGATTAGTTGGCGAATCCTGATGAAAAGAGGTTTCCTGTTTCTGATGGCTTTGATTTTAATGGCCTGTACCGCAAAAAATCAGAGGAGTAACGAAAATCGGCCGGTTCAGGAAGAAACCGGATTCACCGAAATTCAGTTTCAGGAGGAATTTCATAATTTTGGTCTGCTCCAGTCGGGTGAAATTGTTGTTTTTACCTTCGAATTTATCAATGCGGGGAAAGAATCCCTGACAGTTGAAAAGCTGGAAACCGATTGCGGGTGCATAAAAGCCGCGGTTCATCCCACCGAAATTCCTCCCGGTGAAAAAGGTTGGGTTGAAGTGGAATTTGATTCGTCGGGATTATTTGGAAAACAAATTAAATCAATCGTTGTCCATGCCAATACAAAAAAACCAAAACAATTGGCTATTTTTGCTGAAGTACAAAACAAACAAATTGAATATAAATATTAAAACTTGACAAAAATGATGAATATTATTCTGATGGCACAACCTCAGGGACAGGAAGCCAATCCGTTCATGAGTTTTCTCCCCCTTTTACTGATTATCGTAGTTTTCTACTTTTTCATGATCCGCCCGCAAATGAAGCGGCAGAAAGAAGTTCGCCAGTTTCGCGAAAGCCTGGCTAAAGGTGACAAAGTGGTAACCACCGGCGGTATTTACGGAAAAATTGTGGAAGTAAAAGAAACCGTTATCATTCTTGAAATTGCCAAAGATGTGGAAATTAAAGTAGACAAAAACGGGATTATCAAAGACATGAGCGACGCACCACAACCGCGTTAATACCTGGGCTTTGAAACTAAAAAAGGGTTGTCCTTTAATGCGGACAACCCTTTTTTTGTATCAATAAAAGAGAAGCAAATCCCCAAAAACCAGCTTCGTGGTTTTTTTTTGAATCAAACATTAAACCGGAAATGCAAAATATCGCCGTCCTGCACCACGTATTCTTTCCCTTCGATGGCAATTTTTCCGGCTTCGCGGCAGGCATGTTCCGAACCCAGTTGTACGTAGGTATCATATTTGATAACTTCGGCGCGGATGAACCCTTTTTCAAAGTCGGTGTGGATAATTCCGGCGGCCTGCGGTGCTTTGGTCCCCTTTTTGAAAGTCCAGGCGCGGCTTTCGTCGGGGCCGGTGGTGAAATAGGTTTGCAGCTCCAGCAAACGGTAAGCGGCATGAATCAGTTTATTTACACCCGGTTCGTCAAGGCCCAGTTCTTCCAGAAAAAGTTGTTTTTCCTCGTAATCCTCCAACTCGGCAATATCGGCTTCGGTTGCGGCAGCAATCACTAAAATTTCAGCATTTTCGTCCTTCACGGCTTCCTTTACAGCTTCGACATATTTATTACCGGTTTTAGCTGAAGCTTCATCAACATTACAAACATACATCACCGGCTTGTTGGTGAGCAGAAAAAACTCCCTGGCAATCCTCGCCTCTTCATCGTAAAGTTCAAGTGTCCGGGCCGATTTCCCCTGTTCCAGCACTGCCTTATAACGCACTGCCAGTTCAAACATCTTTTTGGTTTTGGGGTCGTTCCCGTGCCGGGCCTGCTTTTCAAGACGTTCGATACGACCTTCGATAGTTTCCAAATCTTTCAGTTGCAATTCAGTATCGATGATTTCCTTGTCGCGTACCGGATCGATTGAACCATCGACATGCGTGATGTTGTCGTTATCGAAACAGCGCAACACATGCAAAATCGCATCCGTTTCACGAATATTTCCCAAAAACTGGTTTCCTAAACCTTCGCCTTTGCTGGCCCCTTTTACAAGCCCTGCAATATCACAGAATTCGATTGTAGTATAGATTGTCTTCTTA
>CAZHKI010000459.1:0-3218 GCA_964533365.1 uncultured Maribellus sp.
ACGGCTGCACCAGGCTTTTCTGTCGTGCAGCGCCGAAGCTGCCCGCCTGGCAAAGGAAGCCGTTCCCGGAATAAAAATCTGCAACATGGATCGGCAGGAGTCGGCTGAAGAATATGTTGCCGCCACCATCAGCGCCAGAACTGAATTTATTCAACTCCTCAAAAATTCGGATTATATCGATTTTGCCGCAAGTGTCAGGCAACTTAAAGAGAGTGGGATTAAGGTAAATTATTTTGGTACCGATTCGCCAGAAGAATTAAAAATGTTGTTCAGCGCCGGGGTCGATTTTCCATTGGTCAACAATATCGTTCATACCATGCAGGTAGCCCGCGAACTGGGTTTTGAGCCTGTTAAACCAGTATTTAATTCAAAAAAAATACAAAGCAAATGAAGACAGCACTGAAAATTTTGGGAATTTTATTGATATCGGCAACTCCCTTCACCGGGAAGGCACAATTGAAAGCCGGCGATCAATTTTTCGGCTGGGAAGAAGGGATACTCGATATTCACCACATCAACACCGGGAAGGGCGAGTGTGCTTTTTTTATGCTTCCCGACGGAACCACCCTGCTGGTTGACGCCGGTGCTACCCAGCAGGCAAAACCAAGGGTAACTGATCCAAAACCCGATGGAAGTCGCGAACCGGGAGAATGGATTGCCCGGTACATTCTTCATTATCTGGAAAAACAACCGGTAAAGAAGCTCGATTATGTGTTGCTGACCCATTTACACGACGATCATATCGGGGAAACGTATCCCGGTGCAAAAAAATCGAAAAACGGTGCCTGGCAGTTGACCGGAATTACCGAGGTGGCCGAATTACTGCCCATCGGGAAACTGGTTGACCGGGGATGGCCCGCTTACAACTGGCCGACGCCGCAGAATGCCGAATACATTCAAAATTATATCCAGTTTGTGAAATGGAGCACCAAAAAAAACGGAGTGGTGGCCGAACAGTTCCGGGTAGGCGATAACCGGCAGTTTTCGCTGCTCCGGAATCCCAAGAAATATCCTGACTTTGAAATCCGCAATATTGCAGCAAACGGTCATGTATGGACAGGGGTTGGCAATACCGTACGAAACCATTTCCCGGCACTGGAAAGCCTTCCGCCGAATGAATATCCCGGAGAAAATAAGTGTAGCAGTGCCTTCCGTTTGTCATACGGAAAGTTCGACTATTTTAACGGCGGCGATATTACCACCGGTGCGCCCGGATCGTGGCAGGATATTGAAACTCCGGTAGGTTTGGTAACCGGCCCCGTGGAAATATGCCTTGCCAATCATCACGCTTATTTCGATGCAATGGGTGTTCCGTTTTTGCAGGCTGTCCGCCCGCAGGTACACATCATCCAGGTATGGTCGCCCAGTCAGCCCGACAACGGTGTGCTGGCGCGTATGATGTCAACCTGGACATACCCCGGTCCACGCGATATTTTTGCCACCAACATCATGGAAGAAACCCGTGTTGTTTCTGGTCGTATCGATAACCTGAAAAGCCAGCAGGGGCACATTGTTGTCCGTGTTAATCCCGGCGGCGAAACTTATATGATTTATATCCTCGACGACTCGGAAGAGAGTTTTAAAATCAAGTCGATCCACGGACCATATCATTGTGAATAGAAGATCGACATCAAAAATAGTAATCATGAAGAAGAAACTTATTCATATCTGGTTTCTGGCTTTTCTGGTCGGGGCCGTTTCGTGTTCAAAAAATACACAAACAGAAAGTTTTGACCCGCTGAAATATGTCGACCCGTTTATTTGTACCGAAGGCGACAACGGCCAGTTGTATCCCGGGGCAAGTTATCCGTTCGGTCTGGTGCAGCTTTCGCCCGAAACCGAAGGCGATTCGCATGTGGGGTACTATTACGAAGACGAATTCATTGAAGGGTTTTCGCACCTGCGTATTCCCGGAGGCGGTTCACAGGGCAAAGGCGGCGGCTTGCTCATTAAACCGGGGATTGGGAAGTTCACGTCTAAAATAGACGGGTTTCGCGAAAAATACTTTAAACCGGAGGAAGAAGCTTCGGCAGGATATTACAAGTTAGTGCTGGAGTCGGGCGTAAAAGCCGAGCTGACGGTTTCCGAGCGGGTGGGTTTCCACCGATATACGTTTCCCGAAGAGAAGAAGAACGACCGCTACGTGGTGGTGGAATTGTCGCACAGCTACGTGGGGATGCTTGATGCCAGCCTGAATATGAAAAGCGACCGCGAAATTACCGGGATGATCAAGTCGCTCCACAACCGGGGCGGCGGCTATCACCAACTGTATTTTGCCATTGTGTCGGATGTGCCGTTTGAGTCGTTCACCAGTTGGAAGGGCGAAGAAAATGGTAATCAGCCGGTTCGTGCAGGAAACGATATTGGCGTCTGGCTGAATTTTTCAGGAAGCGAAAAAAATACGGTTCAACTGAAAGTGGGACTGTCGCCTGTGAGCGAAGAACTGGCACTATTGCATGCCACTACCGAAATTGACCACTGGGATTTTGATAAAACACGCGAAAATACAGCTTCGGTATGGCGCGAAAAACTGTCGAAAATGGAAGTGAAAGGCGGTTCCGACGAATTGAAAACCATTTTTTACACCCATTTATATCACTCGTATTTAGTTCCCAACAATGCCACCTCAATGACGGGCGTTTACCGTGCAGCCAACCAGCCCGATTCGTTGTACAACACGAAACAAACGGCCCCCGATTTTACCTACTACTGTACCTGGAGCCTGTGGGACGATTTTCGTAAGTATTCGCTGGTGTCGCTCATGGAGCCGCAAATTTCAAAAAACATCGCCCGTTCGCTGGTCGACCATTACAAACACCGGGCAGGCGGCGACCGTCAATACTGGCCAACGCCCAATATCCGCATGGAATTTGCCGGCTCGGTCATTATGGATGCCTGGAACAAAGGTCTGGGCGATTTTGATGCCGAAGCCGCTTTTCGCGGGATGAAAGAAGATTTTGAGAAAGGCCGGATAAAGAATCTGAGCGACCAGCTGGAAAGTGATTATCATGCCTATTTTGCCCTCGAAATGGCCAAAGCCCTGGGGAAAAACGACGAGGCCAAAAGCCTGAAGGAAGCCGCCCTTCAGTATAAAAAATTGTGGTGTGCCGAACAAAAAGACAATCAGGGCCATGTGCGTGGCTTTTTCACTCCTGAAGCAAAACCGGTTGACGATGTGGAAGTGATTGACAAATATACTTACGAAGGCAACCTCTGGC
>CAZHKI010000460.1:0-3195 GCA_964533365.1 uncultured Maribellus sp.
AAGAACGGTGGTAAACAGCAACTTTTTCCTTCAGCTTATTCTAGAGGGGAAAAAGGAATACCCATTAACGGGTTGATATGGATGGGCGAAGAAAAGTTTATGCAACAGCAAATTCAGGAAAAACTGGATGCCGGTTTTCACTGCATCAAGTTAAAAATTGGCGGAATTGATTTTGAAAAGGAAATCCAACTTCTGAAAAGTATCAGAGACAAATTCTTAGTTGAAAAGATTATTCTTCGGTTGGACGCCAACGGAGCATTTCAGCCAAAAGAAGCGATGGGAAAGCTGATGCGACTGGCAGAATTTGAAATCCATTCCATCGAACAACCCGTTGCAGCCGGTCAGTGGAAAGAGTTAACAAAACTTTGTAAAGAATCGCCTGTTCCGGTTGCCTTGGATGAAGAGCTTATTGGCATTCACACAATCAGCGAAAAAGAAAAATTACTCGACACAATCCAACCTCAGTTTTTGGTACTGAAACCCAGTCTGCACGGCGGGTTCAGCGGGTGCAATGAATGGATTGAGTTGTCAAATCAGCGTAACATTGGTTGGTGGATAACTTCCTATCTTGAATCAAACATCGGTTTAAGTGCCATCGCCCAGTGGACTTACCATAAAAATGCCCTGGGTTTTCAGGGGCTTGGAACCGGAGGCTTGTTTACCAATAATTTCTGTTCGCCACTGGAAATCAGGGGTGAAAAACTTTGGCTGAATCCTGAAAAATCGTTTCAATTTCCTGAATTTTTTTTTGAAGCATGAAGCTTTTCCCGGAACATATCATTTTGAACGGGGTAAAAACTTCAATAGTTGAATTCCTTGAAGATTCGCATAAAAATTCAGCATTGAAGGACTTTCTGAAAGAATGGTATTCACCAAAGAGTTTTATTGAAGTTAAAACCTCGGGAAGCACCGGAAAACCAAAAACCATCCGGCTTGAAAAAGAATTTGTTGTAGCAAGCGCACAACGTACTATTCAATTTTTTCTATTAAAAAAAGGCGACCGTGTTTTGCACTGCCTGCCTGAAAAATACATTGCCGGAAAATTAATGGTTGTTCGTGCATTATTAGGAAATCTTGATTTATTTGTCGTTTCACCGGAAACCGATTTCTCATTTCTCAAAACCGAAAAATTCAAATTTGCTGCCATGGTTCCGGCACAGGTAAACAAAATTCTGGAATCGGAACCTTTCCCTGGAACGTGGTTTCAAAACATCGAACAATTGCTGATTGGCGGCTCTGCAATTCCATTCGAAATAGAAAAGCAACTCCAAAATGTTTCAACGGCTTGCTATTCCAGCTACGCCATGACTGAAACCGCCACGCACGTTGCCCTGCGAAAATTGAATGGTTCGAAAAAAAGCGAATTTTATCATTGCTTTGAAGATATTCGAGTTCAACTTTCGGAAAAAGGATGCCTGCAGATTTTTATGCCCGGGCCGGAGGAACAACCACTCCAAACCAACGATTTGGCAGAATTAAAAGATGAAAAAACATTCCGCATTCTGGGAAGAAACGACAATGTGATTATTTCAGGCGGTTTAAAATATTCGCCCGAACAAATAGAAAAAAAGCTGGAGCCATTTATCGAAATCCCGTTTCTGATTTCTTCGCTTCCTCACGAATCGCTGGGCGAACAACTTGTTTTGGTTTTGGAAGGAAATGAGAATAATGAAATGACAAGAAAATTAAAAAATATCTGCCAACAGCAACTTGAAAAATACGAACAGCCAAGACAAATCATTTTTGTTCAACAACTTACGACAGTTGAGAATCACAAACCCGACCGAAAAAAACTTCGTCTGATACTGAAGAATATTTTCTGACTGATAAACAATAATAATAACGCGGCTGTTATTTTGTTTTCATTTATCTGAAATTTTCAGAAAAAATGTGAAATGTGTTTTTACTTTTGAGAAAAATTTTATTCTTTTGAACCAGATTAAAAACAAGAATGAAAAAATTAAATACAATATGGCTTCCGTGGTGGGGTCTTCTTACGTAAGTGGGGAGTTAAAGAGCCATATTGGTATTTTTTGAAAAATATTAAAATGGACCTGCTCCTCAAAAAGGGCAGGTTTTTTATTTTTTATGAGTATGAATAGAATGAATAAAAATAATTGGTGGTGGCACAACAACTTTTTACAACCGTGAAGAGAAGAAACGCTATTGCCCATAAAGCAGGAAAACGGCTCATCAAATCACGGTGAGCCGTTTTTTTATCTCAAATTTTAACAGAAACGAAAAATAAAAATTATAAAAATGAAAAAACTCAATTACAAACCAATTGTAGAAAAGATACTTGCCGACACGGTTACTCCGGTTAGTATATACCTGCGCCTGCGAACGCTGTATCCAAAAGCCATTCTTCTGGAAAGTTCCGATTATCATGGCAACGAAAATGCCTATTCGTTTATCTGTTTTAGTCCGGTGGCCTGTTTTACAGTGACTAACAGCGAAGTGACCAAAGAACTTCCGGGAGAAAAAAAGGAAGTTTTTTCGCTTTCCGAAGACAAAAAACTGGACAGCGAACTAGACAGGTTTTTCAAAACTTTCAATGTCGATTCCACTGAAATTGAACTGCCTGCCAACGGTTTGTTTGGCTACATGAATTTCGATGCCATTCAGCATTTCGAAACCATCCGGTTTTCTTCAACGAAAAAAGAAGAATACCAGATACCAGAGGTGAAATACTGTTTTTACAAATATGTGGTTGCCATCGACCACCACAAAAACGTGATTCACATGGTGGAAAACCTGCTGGAGGATGAAATTTCGCAAATGGACTACATACATCATCTGCTGGTGAACCTTAATTTTTCCACAGCAAAATTCAAACCGGTTGGCGAAGAGACTTCGAACATTACCAACGACGAATACAAATACATGGTAACAAAAGGCAAAGAGCACTGTTACCGCGGCGATGTTTTCCAGATTGTGCTGAGCCGCCAGTTTGCACAGGAATACGAAGGCGACGATTTCAATGTTTATCGCTCACTGCGCTCCATCAATCCTTCTCCCTATCTTTTTTATTTCGATTATGGAACTTACCGCATTTTTGGGTCAAGTCCCGAAGCCGAACTCCGCATCAAAAACAACAAAGCTTACATTCACCCTATTGCCGGAACTTTTAAACGCACCGGAAACGATGAGCAGGACCGCGAACTGGCCGAAAAACTGAGCAAAGACCCGAAAGAA
>CAZHKI010000461.1:0-1963 GCA_964533365.1 uncultured Maribellus sp.
ACCATGGTGTAATGAATCATGTCGAGGAAAACGATTTGTTCGCCAACCTTCAGCTCGCGGCCAAAATCGTATACTTCCATAAAATCGCCGGCAAGGCAGCTCACTCCGCCCAAACGATAAAGGTATTTGCTGTTTTCATTTGGTTCGGTTGCCCCGACAATCCGGGGTCGGTAGGGCATTTCCAGCGTGTCGGGCATGTGGGCGGTGAACGAAACATCGAGAATGGCGGTTTTAATGCCTTTATGTTCCACAATGTCCATCACCCGCGAAACCAGCACACCGGTGTCCCAGGCAATGGCGCTGCCGGGTTCCAGGATTACTTTTACGTTGTATTTCGCTTTAAAATCTCTCAGGAGTTGTATCAGGTGCTGATGATCGTATCCTTTTCGTGTCATCAGGTGGCCACCGCCCATATTCACCCATTTTACGCGGTGCAGATGCTTGCCGAATTTTGCTTCCAGGTTTTCCAGCACCTTTTCGAGGCTGTACGAATCCGATTCGCAAAGCACGTGAAAGTGGATGCCTTCGATTCCTTCAGGCAGTTCAGCGGGAAATCCGGCGCTGCCCACGCCCAGGCGCGAACCGGCGGCGCTGGGGTTGTAGAGGTCGGTGCCTACATCGGAATACTCCGGATTGACACGGATTCCACAGGAAACCGGATGATCCGCTTTTTTTGTTTCGGGGTAAAATTTTTCGAACTGACTGAACGAATTAAAAACAATGTGACTGGTGTAATTCATCAATTCCGGAAATTCCTGTTCGAAATAGACTGGCGAATAAACATGGGCGCGGGTTTTCATCTCTTCGAAGCAGAGGTGCGCTTCGTTCAGCGAACTGGCGGTGGCGCCGCCAAGGTATTCGCGTACCAGCGGGAAAGCGCTCCACATGGCAAATCCTTTAAATGCCAGGATGATTTCGATGCCGGCTGCTTTCTGAACCGAATCGATCAGTTCGAGATTTTTCCGGAGCAGTTTTTCGTCCAGGACAAACGCCGGGGAAGGTATTTTTGAGTAGTCCACTTTCTTTTAATTTTTTCTGTTAAAGAAAAACTCATCCATTGTTTCGAAATGGATGAGTTTTAAGTATTTTAATTAATATCCGTTTTTATGCGGGCGGAATTAAACTTCCAAATCGATGTTGAATGTTTCGTTCCAGGGCAATCCGTGCTCGCCGATTTTTTCCATAAAAGGATCGGGATCGAACTCTTCCACATTGAAGACGCCTTTGCCGCTCCATTTGCCGGTGAGCACCATCATGGCGCCGAGCATGGCCGGTACGCCGGTGGTGTACGACACTCCCTGTGCCCCGGTTTCCTGGTAGGCGACCTGGTGGCTGCAATTGTTCCACACGTAGTAGGTTTGTTCTTTTCCGTCTTTAATCCCTTTGATGCGGCAACCAATTGAGGTTTCGCCGGTGTAATTTTCTCCCAGCCCACCCGGATCGGGAAGAACCGCTTTCAGAAATTCCAGCGGAATAATGTCGACTCCTTTGTATTTAACCGGATCGATACGGGACATCCCGATGTTCTGGATTACGCGCAGGTGAGTCAGGTATTCGTCGCCGAAAGTCATCCAGAAGCGGGCGCGTTTCAGTGTCGGGTAGTTTTTCACCAGCGACTCCAGCTCTTCGTGGTAAATCACATACGAGTTTTTCGGGCCGATATTCGGGTAATTGAGCGCTTTTTTGATTTCGTGCGGCTGGGTTTCCACCCACTGCCCGTTTTCCCAGTATTTTCCTTTTTGGGTCACCTCGCGGATGTTAATTTCAGGATTGAAATTGGTGGCAAATGCTTTCCCGTGGTCGCCGGCATTGCAGTCGACGATGTCGAGGTAATGCATTTCGTCGAAATGGTGTTTGGCAGCGTAAGCCGTGTAAATGCTGGTTACGCCAGGATCAAATCCGCAGCCCAGAACAGCCATGATCCCTTTTTCCCTGAACCGGTCGTGGTAGGCCCACTGCCAGC
>CAZHKI010000461.1:1973-3191 GCA_964533365.1 uncultured Maribellus sp.
GTATTCAAATTTAGCGACATCCTTGGGTTCGTAGTTGGCTGTGTCGAGGTAGTTTACTCCCGTTTCGAGGCAGGCGTCCATTATCGGCAGATCCTGGTAGGGCAGGGCTACATTGATAACCAGTTCGGGTTTGAACCGGTTGATCAGTGCCACCAATTCCGGCACATTGTCAGCATTGACCTGTGCAGTTTGAATCCGGCCTTTTCCCACTTCACGCGCAATGGTTTCGCATTTCGAAAGCGTCCGGCTGGCCAGCAGAATTTCAGAAAATACGTCCGGATTGTCGGCACATTTGCTGGCAACGACTCGTCCAACTCCTCCGGCCCCGATGATGATAACTTTGCTCATTTTATTTTAATTTTTAATGGGTAAAATTTGTGGTTTCCCCCGAATGACAATAAATTCGCTTGTGTTGAAATCTTTATTTTAACAAAGCAAATTAAACATTTTTTTAGGGAATTACATATGATGGGAAAAGGAATTTGACCTGCCTTCTTCCTTGCGAAAATCATTGATGATTCCGTTTCAGGTCCTAACTTTAAAAATTTACTACTGATGAAGAAACTATGGCTGTTGTTAATAATTTTTTTCTCGTGCTACTGTACCGAAGCACAGCAGCTTAATTCGGCCGATTTTCATATCTGCCGGAGCGGATTGAAAAATTCGTACCTGAAATTTACTGCCGAAAAAAAAGGGCGGGTGGTATTTTTGGGTGGTTCAATCACTCACAATCCCGGGTGGCGCGATTCGGTATGCAACTATCTTCAGCAGAAGTTCCCCGAAACGGAATTCGATTTTATCAACGCCGGAATCCCTTCGATGGGCTCTACTCCCGGCGCTTTCCGTTTCGAACGCGATGTGCTGAAAAACGGCCCGGTGGATTTGCTGTTTGAAGAGGCTGCCGTGAACGACGACACCAACAGCCGCCATCCCGAGGAAATAATCCGCGGAATGGAAGGAATTGTACGCCATGCCCTTTCTGTAAATCCCGCTTGTGATGTGGTTTTTATGTATTTTGCCGATCCCGGGAAAATGGAACACTACCGGAAAGGGGAAGTTCCCGAAGAAATTCGGCTCCACGAAAAAGTGGCCCAACATTACAACATTTCGGCGATTAACCTGGCCAAAGAAGTAACCGCCCGGATCGATGCCGGGGAATTCGACTGGGAAAACGATTTTAAGGATTTGCACCCGTCGCCATTCGGGCAGAATATTTAT
>CAZHKI010000462.1:0-3186 GCA_964533365.1 uncultured Maribellus sp.
AAAAAATGCATATTTAATACATACTTGATACAGGCAGGTTACAAGATTCAGATTGCGGATTATAAGATATAGAACACAAGATTATCCAGAAACCTGCTATCTGTAACACGAAACTTTAAACTCGAAACTGACAATGATACACAAAATTGGAATAATCATGAATGGCGTCACAGGGCGAATGGGAACCAACCAGCACCTGATGCGCTCCATTGTTGCCATCATCAAACAGGGTGGCGTAAAAATCAGCGACACGGAAACCATTATGCCTGACCCGGTTTTGGTAGGACGTAGTGAAGCCAAACTCAAGAAACTGGCTGAAATGTCGGGTATTGAAAAGTGGACAACCGATTTGGATTCGGTAATGAACGACCCGCAATATTCGGTTTATTTTGATGCTCAAACCACCGGTCGGCGGGCCGATGCGGTTAAACAGGCTGCCCGTGCCGGGAAACACGTTTATTGTGAAAAACCGGTTGCAACAAGTGTGGAATCTGCGCTGGAACTGTACCGGGTGTGTGAAGAAGCCGGTGTAAAACATGGGGTGGTTCAGGATAAACTCTGGCTGCCTGGTTTGCTGAAACTGAAACGACTGATGGAAAACGATTTCTTCGGAAAAATTCTTTCGGTGCGTGGCGAATTTGGCTATTGGGTTTTTGAGGGGCACACGGTTCCTGCCCAGCGTCCCAGCTGGAACTATCGCAAGGAAGACGACGGCGGAATTATTGTGGATATGCTTTGTCACTGGCGTTATGTTTTGGATAATTTGTTTGGCGAAGTGAAAGGTGTTTTCTGCCTGGGAGCCACGCACATTCCCGAGCGGGTTGACGAACAGGGTAAATCATACCAATGTACCGCAGACGATGCTGCTTATGCCACTTTTGAACTGGAAGGCGGCGTGATTGCCCATTTCAACTCAAGCTGGGTGACCCGCGTCCGCCGCGACGATTTGCTTACTTTACAGGTTGACGGAACAAAAGGCTCGGCTGTGGCCGGATTGCGCGACTGCTGGATCCAACATTACGGTAATACGCCGAAACCGGTTTGGAATCCTGATATCCCGAATCCGATTAATTTTTATGAAGGCTGGAGCAAAGTGCCCGAACAGGAAGTTTTTGACAATGCTTTTAAGGCCCAGTGGGAACTTTTTCTGAAACACGTAGTAAAAAATGAACCTTTCCGTTGGAATTTACTCGAAGGCGCCAAGGGTGTTCAACTGGCCGAAAAAGGACTGGAAAGCTGGGCAAAAAGAACGTGGGTGGATATTAATTCCCTGAGTATTTAGCGACATTTTTAAAATAGCTGTCATTTCGACGAGGAACGAAGAGAAATCCCTTCATTTTAAAAAGATTTATCTGACTTCGATATTACAAATGAAAATGTGACATGAGAAAAACAGCATTAATCACCGGTGGTTCACGCGGAATCGGGCTCGGAATTGCCATCGAACTGGCGAAAGCCGGATTTAACCTGGCCATAAACGGGATGAGGGAACAAAGTACAGTACAGCCTGTGCTCGACGGACTGAAAATGTTTGGCGCCCGGGTAATTTATGCGCAAGGAAGTGTGGCTGAAAAGTCCGACAGACAGCGGATTTTCGACACGGTGATTTCGGAATTTGGCGCTTTGAATGTGCTGGTGAACAACGCCGGAATCGCTCCCCGCGAGCGAAAGGATATTTTGGAAGCCACCGAAGATATTTTCGACGAAGTGTTAACAACCAATCTGAAGGGCCCTTATTTTCTGACACAGCTTTTTGCCCGCCACATGATTCAGCAAAAAAAGGAAAACCCGGATTTTTGGGGCTGCATCATCAATGTGTCATCGGTTTCGGCGAGTGTGGCTTCGGTTAACCGCGGCGAATACTGCATTTCGAAAGCCGGAATTGCCATGGCCACCAAATTGTGGGCAGCACGTTTGGGCGAATTCGGGGTTCCGGTGTACGAAATTCAGCCGGGAGTGATTAAAACCGATATGACTGCCGGTGTTACCGAAAAATATGACAGGCTTTTTGAACAGGGGCTGAGCATCCAAAAACGCTGGGGGACACCCGAAGATGTAGGCAAAGTGGCGGCTGCCATGGCAGCCGGAATGCTTCCTTATTCAACGGGGCAGGTTGTATTGGTGGATGGCGGAATGACGGTGCAGCGGTTGTAAAATACAAATCTTCATATAAATCGAGAGACACGAATCAGGTAATCCTGAAAATTTTCTCCATTTTCAGGTTGAACAGTTCAGGAGGCTCGGTGAAAAATTGTTTTAACCGCGGCATCAGTTTTAAAAGGTTTAATTCGCGTTGATGTTCCACCTGGTTTTCCAGAATTTTAAGTTCGGCTTCATCAAAAGGGAGATTTCCTGATTTTAATTCATTCAAGAAAACAGACAGATCATGTTCTTCGCCCAGTTGTTCGGTGATTTTATTTAACTGATCCGATTTGAGTTTAAAATAGCGGGGGTGCAGATATTTGACAAAGTCGAGCTGATACCACAACCTTTTCATCCTTTTTCGCAGAACATGCCACTCACCGGCTTCAGGTTGAAGCCCCAGGGTTTGGTAAACCGTGTGGCTTTTTAAATACGATATATAAATCGGACTGATGAGTTGTTTTGCCGAAGGGGGCGACGAACTATATTTATCAACCTGTAAACTAAAAGTTTGAATAAAGTTCATGATCTGCCCGCAACTGTTATCTGCAAAAAAAACAGAATCATTTAGTGTTTTGTTTTTTTCAATCAGAATGTCTTTCGCTGTTTTTAGTTTTCGGTCAGGAATAAAATTTTGGTTGGCGGTTATTCGTTCAAAAATCTGGATATTGATGAAGGATTCACGCAGGGGCGCCAGGATACGGCCAAATTTTTGTATCTGGATCCGTGATTCAACAGGAAATCCTTCCGGATAATCATCAAAAAAATGGAGCAATGCCCGTATTCTTTTAAACGATTTGCGGAATTCGTGCACGGCCAGGTTCGGTGAAACATTTTCCACCGAACAAAAATAAACAACCCTTTCGGTCTGCTTTAGTAATGTTAAATTCAAACGGTTTCCTGTTTCCTGAGCCATAACTTTTTAATTATCAGGCGGTACAAAGATAGAAATAAAAATGGATTCGCAGTTTATGATAATTTTTGATCTGTTTTGCTAAATTTGCTGAATGCCTGACAGAAATAAATATATCGTTCGCGAAGGAT
>CAZHKI010000463.1:0-3185 GCA_964533365.1 uncultured Maribellus sp.
ACGTGGTTGGCGTGATTACTGCACCCGACAAACCAGCCGGCCGGGGGAAAACGTTAACCGAACCCGCCATAAAAAAATATGCGGTGGAACAGGGACTGAAGGTGATGCAGCCGGAGAAACTGAAAAGCCCCGCCTTTTTAGATGAACTACAGTCTTTGAAAGCCGATTTGCAGGTGGTTGTCGCTTTCCGGATGCTTCCCGAAGCGGTCTGGAACATGCCCCCGATGGGAACGTTTAACCTGCATGGTTCGCTGTTGCCGCAATACCGTGGCGCCGCCCCGCTCAACTGGGCCATTATCAAAGGCGAAACCAAAACCGGCGTGACCACTTTTCTGCTCGATCACGAAATCGATACCGGGAAAATCATTTTTAAAGAGGAGATTGAAATAGGCGACAACGATACTGTGGGCGACATTCACGATCAACTGATGGAAATTGGCGCCCAACTGGTGATAAAAACGGTTGATGCGCTGGCCGAAGGAAATGTTGATACGGTTCCTCAGGACGAACTTATTTCTGATGAAGAAATCAGGCATGCACCAAAAATTTTCAAAGAAGACTGCAAAATCAACTGGGGGAAAGATGCAACCTGTATCCGGAACCTGATTCGTGGCCTGTCGCCTTTCCCGGCTGCATGGACAACGCTGGTTAACCGAAAAATAGGAAGTGAAATACCGCTGAAAATCTTTTTTGCCCAAAATGTAATTTCAGCCGAAAACGAAATTGCCGGAACCCTCGAAACTGATGGCAAAACCTTTTTGAATGTGGCCTGCGGAAATGGCTGGCTGCAAATTACCGACCTGCAGCTTGCCGGGAAAAAGCGAATGAAAACCGAAGAATTTCTGCGCGGATTTAAACAAATTGACGGATATTGTTTCGAATAAAAAAAGGATTCCCCCGGTTCAGGGAGGAATCCTTTTCAGCATCTAAAAAACGCCATTCATCTTTTCTTTCCGTTCATGATGAAAAAATAGATGAGGAACCCGAGTGAGACAAACACCAACAAAATTCCGATGGGAAGAACTGCATTGTTGTAGTCGATTAATCCGGGATTGATGTTCCGCAAAACCTCAATTAAAATAAATCCAAGTCCCGACATCAAGGCTACCAATCCCCATTTCAGCGAAGGATATTTGTTGACTTCTTCTGCCGGTTTCGGATGTTCGAGGATTCCTACTTTTTCGTACTGCCCGGCTTTTATCAGTTTCCTTTTCAAAAGGTAATCGGACAGCACCCTGAAAATTTCATAAATCCCGTAAAACACTACTGCTGTGACAAAAATTTCATCCAGGTTGTTCATACTTTTAATTTTTTATAATTTATATTCTGACCGTTTGACACAGCGGGTTTCTGAAATGTTGCAGGAGAAGTCGGTTTTTTTCATCAGGGCTGTTTCCCTGTCCTGAAAAAAATGGTACATTCCTGCAACATTTTTCTCGCCTTCGGGTCTGATAGGTTAGCGATGAATGATACGGAACTGGTACAACAAATTTTGAACGGGAACAACAATGCGTTTCGGTTTCTGGTGTCGAAACACCAGCGATTGGTGCTGCACGTGGTTGGCCGGATAATTCAGCGGCAGGAAGATGTTGAAGATATTTGCCAGGAAGTGTTCATTAAAGTTTTCAGAAAGCTGAAACGGTTCAGGGGCGAATCACGGTTATCGACCTGGATTGCTGCGATTGCCTACAACACCAGCATTTCGCATATCCGTAAAGAATTGCGAAAGATGGAAAGTTCGTACGACGAAACCCCGTCGCTCATGAAAGATGAAAAAGATTCAGGGCTGAACCAGAGTGGGGTGGAACAGCAGGAAATTAAAAAATACCTGCTCGAAATGATAGAACAACTTCCGCTGCATTACCGTACCGTGCTCACCCTGTTTCATCTCGAAGAGTTTTCGTACCGGGAAATTGAGCAGATTACCGGGATGCCGGAAGGAACGGTAAAAAGTTACCTCTCGAGAGCCAGAAATTTGTTAAAAGAAAAACTGGAGAAAGTAGCTGTTACGGAGAAAACCAATATTTTTGCAGAGTATGCTGAACAATGAACCATATTTCGATCGGGAAAAAATGCTGTCCGAAGTGTTAACTTCGGAACCGGATTTTTCATTAAGCGATAATTTTGCCGATGCCGTTGCCCGTAAAGTGGAACGAAAAACGGTCTGGAACGAATATATCCGGGAATTTCTGGTGTATCTGGCAGCCCTTGCCGGAATTGCGGTTATAATGGTTGCGATGGCTGTTCTCTGGTACGAAGCCGACTGGAAAGAAAGCCTTGGATTTTTAATTAACAATCTGTCCTGGATTGCCGGCATTAACCTGGTGGTGGTGTTTATTCTTTTTGCCGACCGTGTTTTGCTGCGCTATTTTATGAACCAACCTTCGGGAGATAAAAGCCAGGTATATTAATTTTTCTTCCGTAACCGGATGACCTGCCCCGGTGCCGGTTGTTCTCCCATTTTCATGTTGTTTCTTTGGTAAAGCGGCTTTATACGGATACCATTCAACTGCGAAATGTAATGCATGGTTTCTCCGGATTGTACCAGATGATTTTGATGACTTTTGGGCGCACGCCGTTTTTTATGCTGAAGATAAACCACTTCACTGGGTTGGGGGACATATCCAGCCGGCTGATCGTTGAATCGGTACAGTTCCCAGTCGGTCAATCCCATTTCCTGGGCAATCATCTGGTAAGTGTCACCTTTTTTGACTGTTACCGCCTTCAGCCCGTTAATCAGAAAAACCTCGCGGGTTTGATACGGATTAATGGTCAGGTTTTTTGATAACCCGTCTTTGTGAATACGTTTTTGTTCATAAACGGCGATCTCGTTCATCGGAACTTTATAATCGAGCCGGTGAAGCTGGAACCGTTCGATAATATCAATCAGTTTTTTGTCGTAATCATGGGCGGTGGCATACCCGGCTTTTTTCAACCCTTTGGCCCAACCAACATAGTCGGTGGGATCGAGTTGGAAAAGAAAACTGTACCTGACATTTCCCATCAAAAAGTTGGTGTGGTCGCTGTATGAATCCTCCACCGTAGGATATTTTCGAAAACATTCTCCTTTCTCATCATCGTCGTGATATACTTTTTTCCCGGTCCAGTTTGATTTGCATTTTATTCCGAAGTGGTTGTTCGATTTTCGGGCCAGTTCGCTGTTCCCGTCAGCCGATTCAAGGCAG
>CAZHKI010000464.1:0-3179 GCA_964533365.1 uncultured Maribellus sp.
AGCTTCCCAAGCTGAGGGTCGTGGGTTCGAATCCCATTTCCCGCTCGCTGAAAATAAAGGAGTTGGATGTAAATCCGGCTCCTTTTGTTTTGTCTGCAAGTTTGGTACTTTGCCTTTTATATTAATCTTAAGTATGAAGCTATTTTTCTGATTTCAGTCATCTGCTGAATCACATTCTCATTTACATGTGTATCTCTTTTAATTGATAAAGGATTGAAACAATTATTCCTTGGCATCCAAAAATAGAACGAATAATATTTAACTAATTTTAACAAAATTAATAAAGTACTTAAAATTAGTGTTTTAATTGTGTTTTTTATTGCAATATTTAAAATTTGTATATTATTATATAAAAATTTTTAAACAAATATTTTAGCTTATTCGTTTTTGAAATTGAATTTAAATTTTAAAAATCGGATAAAATGAAAACAGTAAAATTGAATGTAAGAAGATTAACCCTGGTGGTTTTGGTTGTCACTGCAATTTTTGCAGTAAGTTGTAATAAAGAAGATGATTTTGTTCCTCCACAGAAACTTGCTGCTTCGCAGGATGCAGAATTGAAAAGTGGCCGCGCAGTTGCTCCCGGAGACAAATCAATTGCGGCAATTGCCATTGATGCCGGATTTTCGGAACTGGTTGGCGCGCTGATTTATGTGGATGGTGAACTGGAAACAGGATTGGTTAACCTTTTTTTAAATGGAACCGATCAGTACACCGTATTCGCTCCCACGAACGAAGCTTTTTTTGCGTTATACAGTGCCTTAGGGGTTAATGGCATTACCGATCTTCCGGCCGAACTGGTCCGCGATGTGCTGTTCTATCACGTAACAGAAGGCCGCCGTGCTGCGAACAGTGTGGTCCCGCGTTCGATTTCCACGTTGCTCAGTGGTGCTACCTTCTCGGTTGATACTGCTGGAATGATTATGGCTGTCGGGAATACAGCAACCATTGCCGTTCCCAATATCTCTGCTTCCAATGGAATTATTCATATTATTGACACGGTCATTCTGCCGGTTCAGGTTTAATCATCCGGGGTGCTGAGAAAAATATTCTAATTATTGGAAAAGGTTGTCATTAAATGGCAACCTTTTCCAGTTATATCAGGTTGTCTGAAAAGGTCTGTATCTGTAGGATTGGGTTCTTTTATGCAGTAGCACGTGTTTCGCGCTCTTTTCGCTTTTCCCGTCGTTGTTCCCTTCTGATGCGTTGTGCAGTGGTTTTGTTGTCCAAATCGTTCACCTCTTTTTCGATGTGCCGGAGTAGAGTGCAAAAGTCGGTTTGTGTTATCACGCGGTGATTTTCTTTTCCGAAAATGGATTTAACCGGGAAATGGTAATTCATTCGAAACTCAAGCCGGTAAAAATTGTTCAACCATTCGGCCGGTTTAATCAGCGGGCTGGGGGATGAGGTGGCTTCTTCATTTGGTATGAGCCAAGGGAAAAGCGAGTTTTCGGTATCGAGGTAACGTTTAATCAGCACTTTTTTGCTGGGTAACCGTTTTTCGCTGGTCCACCAGATTTCTTCCACTTTTTGCATCGCCTCCCAGGTGTCGTTTCTGGTTTCAACGGCTTCCAGACTGTCGAGGGTTTCTGCAATAAGCAGGGTCATGGCTTCTTCGTACTCCAGGTTGCTTTTCAGGGCACGGATTCCCAGGGTGACGCCCAGCAGGTTCGAATACAAATCTTCGGGCGAAAAGCTGGAGTAACGCTCCGGGATCAGCGGAACGTAGGAAGCGCCAAACCAGGTGGCTATTTCGTGCCACAGCGACAAGTCGTAGGCAATTTTTCCGGCTAATTCATATACGTCGGATGAGTCGATGTTCTCAGGAATGTCAAGAACCAGTGTTTTTTGTCCCCCTTCACTTCCCAGACTGGAGATTTGCAGTTCCGGATTTTCGTGGCTGGCATTGATTAAGTTGTAAAGGTAGGCCGTCCAGTCGGCGCAGTCGCGTAAATGGCCCAAATCGATAAAACCCCCCCGGCGGGTATAAATGTTGCCATTTCCCTCGTGTTTTCCTCCAAGGTACTGGTGCTGCCCGATTTCTTCGCGCGAAGTGATATCGGTGTACCTTACGAACGGAATGACGGCCAGGCGTACATCGGCGCCAAACGAACAGCAGGTCCGGATGATCCGCGGTGGAGCTGATGCCAGTTTATCCGGCGTCAGCGAAGGTGCTTTGCCTTTCGAAGGGGTAATCCCGGAAAGGAAGATAAAAGTCAGCAGTGCTGTTTTTATGAGATACAAATGAAGTTTCATTTTCAATAAATTGTGCAGCAAAAATAATTCTTTTTACGACTTCATTGCGGATTACCGAATTTCAAAAATATTTTGAATAACCTTTGAAACTGTTGGCAAAGGGACGCGCCAGTCGGATTTGTTTTTGACTAATATCCTGCGGCCTGTCCATCTTTGCGCGATTCCGACGCTCCGTAGTAAACTTTGTTTTTGCTGTCCCGGAGAATAGCCTGATAACCGCCATACGGGCCGTTGTCGTATCCAATGTTGTGCCCTTTTCGCATCAGTTCGCGTATGGTTTCGTAAGGGAACCCGGTTTCCAGGGTCACCTGCCCGCCATCGGTCATGGTTCCGCCAGTGGGTTCGCTTGAACCCGTATGCTGGATTCGCGGCGCATCGCCGGCTTCCTGGAGGTTCATTCCAAAATCGATGATGTTGCAAATGATCTGCACATGTCCTTGTGGCTGCATGTCGCCGCCCATCACGCCGAAGCTCATCAGGGGTTCGCCGTTTTTGGTTACAAAGGCCGGAATGATGGTGTGAAATGGCCGTTTGTGCGGTTCATAAACGTTCATGTGACCTTCTTCGAGGGCAAAAAGTTCGCCGCGATCCTGTAAAATAAATCCCAGTTGGCCGGGCGTCATTCCCGAGCCCATCCCCCGGAAATTGCTTTGGATGAGGGAAACCATGTTCCCGAATCGATCGGCTGTGGTGAGGTAAATGGTGTTGCCATGTTCCATTCCCCAGGCGGGATAACTGCAGGCTGCGCGGTTTTGGTCGATCAATGCGGCCTGCTTTTTTGCATATTCTTTCGACGTGAGTTCGGCGAGCGGCAGTTGGTTAAAAGCGGGATCGGCGTAATATTTGGCGCGGTCTTCAAAGGCCAGTTTTTTGGCTTCGATAAACAGGTGTATGTATTCGGGCGAACCAAATCCCATGCCGGC
>CAZHKI010000465.1:0-3175 GCA_964533365.1 uncultured Maribellus sp.
CGAAGGAAAAATTTGTTATGGCACTGATTTGCGAAATTTAACGAATGTACCAATGTTTACACTGAAATATTTTCTGGATTTTTATCATCAGTATAAAAATGAGAAGGATTTTCTTACCCGCGAAACCTGGCTAAACACACTGGCAGGTACCGATCAGTTGATCCGGCAAATCAGGGAAGGGAAAAGTGAAGATGAAATTGTCAGAAGTTGGCAACCGGCACTGGAAAATTACAGGCAGTTGAGGAAAAAGTATTTGTTGTATCCCGATTTTGAATAAATATGAACCCAACCATCGTTCTTGGCATTGTATTAGGTTACTTTCTTGTTTTAATTCTCATATCGTTTTTAACTTCCCGGAATGCCGATACCCAGGCTTTTTTTACAGCCAACCGGAAATCGCCGTGGTATTTGGTAGCCTTTGGAATGGTAGGTGCGGCGCTTTCGGGGGTTACCTTCATCTCTGTTCCCGGCGAAGTGGGGAATTCGGCTTTCTCGTACCTTCAGTTTGTTTTTGGCAACATCGTGGGATACTGGCTGGTAGCCGCTATTCTGCTTCCGTTGTATTACCGGCTGAGCCTGGTTTCGATATATTCTTTCCTGGAGGGACGGTTTGGCGTTCGTTCATACAAAACCGGTTCGTTCTTCTTCCTGATTTCAAAGTTGATCGGCGCTTCGTTCCGGCTCTACCTGGTAGCCGTTGTTTTACAGATTGCCTTTTTCGATGCTTTTCAAATTCCTTTTGCCCTCACGGTTACTGTAACCATCGCCCTGATTTGGGTTTATACTTTTCGTGGCGGAATTAAAACCATTGTTTGGACGGATACTTTACAAACCCTGTTTCTGGTTAGTGCCGTCATTTTTACCATTGTTGCCATCAGCAAAAATCTTGGGTGGAATGTCAAAGATTTATTTCACGAAGTGGCGGACCATTCAAACGCGAAGATATTTTTCTGGGACTGGCGCTCGGGGAATCATTTTTTCAAACAGTTTTTTTCCGGAATATTTATTACCATCGTAATGGTGGGAATGGACCAGGATATGATGCAAAAAAACCTTACCTGCCGAAATAAAAAAGAAGCCCAGAAAAATATGGTTGTGTTTAGTTTCTCCTTTTTGGTGACCGTTTTTATGTTTCTCTGCCTTGGCGTTTTGTTGTACATTTTTGCAGAAGAACGGGGAATTGCACTGCCTGCGAAATCGGACGATTTGTTCCCGATGCTCGCGCTTCAATATTTCGGATTGCCGGTTGGAATTGCATTTCTACTGGGAATAACAGCTGCAGCTTATTCCAGCGCTGATTCTGCACTGACCGCACTGACAACCTCTTTCAGTATTGATTTCATGAAAATTGACCGGTACAGCGAACAAAAGAAACAACAAATTAAGAAATGGTCGCACCTGCTTTTTTCTGTTTTACTTATCGTTGTTATTCTGATTTTCAGGGCTATCAACAATGAAAGTATTGTTGTGGCTGTTTTTCGGGTGGCCGGTTATACCTACGGGCCGATTCTGGGATTGTTCATTTTCGGTATGTATAGCAAACGAAAAGTGAAAGACAAATGGGTTCCTTTTATTGCCGTATTAGCCCCGGTTTTCTGCTTTTTCATTTCAAAATATTCCGAAATCATATTCAATGGTTATTCTTTCGGATTTGAGTTGCTCATCCTTAACGGACTCATCACCATATTCGGGTTGTTTCTGATTTCTGAGAAATATGTTGCAGAATATGAATGATTGTCAATAAGTGTTAAAAATTGTGAAATGATTTTTTATCTTTGTTGTAATAACCATCTTGTTGAATCGTTATTATAAAAAAATTCAGAATTGATCAGGTACCTACTTCATATTGGATTAGTATCGGTTGTGGTATTCACGTTGTTTTCGTGTGAAGACGAACGGTATCTGAATTTGCCTGATGCTCAGTTGCAATTTTCATCCGACACTATCACTTTTGATACCATTTTTACCCGGATCGGCTCTGTTACACAGTCGTTGACGGTTTATAATCCTTACGAAGAAAATGTCCTGATTTCACGTGTGAAATTGGTTGGTGGTGATTTTTCAAGTTTTCGTCTAAAGATTGACGGGATTGCTGCAACGGAAGCCTACGAAATTGAAGTTCCGGCCAAAGACAGTGTATTTATTCAGGTGGAAGTAACAATTGACCCGGGAGGCCAGGCTCTACCCATGGTTGTACAGGATTCAGTTGAATTTACCATCAATGCCAACTTACAGAATGTCAAACTGATTGCATACGGGCAGGATTTTAAACTGATAAAAGGAGAAACCATAAAAACTGTTACCTGGACAGCTGAAAAGCCTTACCTGATATACGATTATGCATTTGTTGACAGCAGTTCAACTTTAACTATAGAACCGGGAACCAGAATCTTTTTTCATAAAAATTCAGGGTTATACGTTAAAGGAAATGTTAATGCGAACGGAACAGCCGCTAATCCCATTTCATTTTTACCCGATCGTCTGGAAGAAGCTTTTAAGAATGAACCCGATCAGTGGAACGGGATTATTCTGTTTTCAGGAAGCCACGATAATATTTTTAACCATACCGTGATAAAAAATGCCAACATCGGACTGCAGGTCGGTACAATTGAAAATGAAGGCTACGCTTCGGTACGGTTAACCAACTCAAAAATTGAGAACATGGCATATGCCGGCTTGTTTGCCCTGAAATCGAAAATTTTTGCCAGCAACGACATCATTGCCAACTGCGGTTATTATGCCGTAGCCCTTTTGGTTGGTGGCGAATACGAATTTTATCATACCACCATTGCCAATTATTGGGGAGGTTTTTCAAGAAAATCCCGGACCACTTCTTCGCTGGTCATTTCCAATGTCTTGAAAATTTCTCAAGCCGATGGTTCCGACAAGTTGTATTTAGGCGATTTGAAAAATGCATTTTTTGGGAACAGCATTATTTATGGCAAGAATCCAATAGAAATTGAAATTGCCCAAAACGAAGAAAAGGAATTCAACTATATGTTCGATCGCTGCATCCTGCAGCTTCCCGATACGTTCAATACATCCAACAAGGCGCATTTTAAAGATGTCTGGAAAGGGAAGAAATTCGACCCCAAATTTGTCGATCCATACAAAAATTTCAATTACGAACTTGATACCCTTTCAGCAGCTAAAGATATGGGAAGCGCCGAATACT
>CAZHKI010000466.1:0-3173 GCA_964533365.1 uncultured Maribellus sp.
ATAGGCAGAATTGATATCCACCAGTTTCCCATCCATAGTTGTCAGCGCCAACCCGATTTGTGATTGTTCAAACAACATCCGGTTGTATGCTTCGCTGTTTCTGAGCGTTTCTTCCGATTTTTTACGTTCGGTAATCACTTCCGAAAAAAGAATGATTCCGCCGATTTCATTTTCATTCCTGTACCAGGGATGGATTTCCCAGCGAATCCAGTCCATTTTTCCGGTTGCCCTTGGGAAAGGGTCGTTGTCTGCGGATAAAATTTCACCTTTTAGTCCCCGCTGATGAATATCCTTCCAACGTTGCGGAATTTCGGGAAAAACCTCGTAATGCGACAATCCTATGATATTCCGCTGCCCCAAATCGTAATCTTCAAGAAAACGTTTGCTGTAAACCAGGTACCGCATTTGCGAATCGAACATGGCAATGGAAGCCGGGGAATGTTCTACAAAAAGTCGTAAAACTTTTTCATTGTTTTTCAACGCTTCCTCAGCTTTCACCTGCTGCGTAACATCATGAATTATGGAATGCAAATAATCTTTCCCGTCAATTTCGACCTTTCCGCTGTACACTTCCACATCACGTATTTCACCGCTGGCCAACCGATGTTTAAACCTGAAATAGATACGTTCGCTTTTCCGGGCTTTCTCCATTTCGGCCTTTATTTCAGCTGGTGTAAGGGTATTAATATCATCAATGGTCATCTTTTCAAGCTCCGACTGCTTCCATCCGTAAAATTTTTCGGCAGCACGGTTGGCGGCAACAATTTTACGGGTTCCCGGTTCGATGAGCCACATCACGGCCAGGCTGTTTTCAAAAATAATGCGAAAACGTTTGTCGGAATTCTGCAAAGCTTCAGTCGATTTTATGGTATGTTGCAATTCCTTATTCTGGATGGCCAATTGCTGGTTTGCGACCAGCAACTGCAAATCGGTTTCAATTTGAGATTTTACCTGGTTCAGCAAATCGATAAAATCGGCGTTGAAATGGTTTTCCTTGTTATCGAGCAGGCAAACGGTTCCGAAAACTTCGCCGTCGGGCCAGTTAATGGGCAGGCCAAGGTACGAAATCATGTTAATCCCCATATCAGGGTTGTTTTCATTCCATACCTTGCTTTTTGTGGCGTCGGGAACCAGCAGTTGTTTTTGTGTGCCGATAACGGTTTCGCAATACAAACCGTAGATGAGTTTTGCCTCCTCGCCTGCTTCATAAGGATTGCCATCGGTGTTGCTTTTCACAAAAACCTCGATGGTTTCTTCGTTCAGCCTCATAATTAATCCCGAAGGCACACCAATAATTTTAGCCGTTACATCGATGAGCGATTGCCATTTCTGAATGACACCAGCCACTATTTCGGGCTTCAGTTCAGAGCCGATTTTTACGGTTTTCCTTTCATTCGTTTCCCTGACGGTAATATTTGAATGCCTTTCGTTCATAACGATGTATTAATTTCAACCATTAACCTTCACACGAACAGTAAGTTTTAGCAGTGACAATATAATTAATTCTTTTAAAATAAAAATTCTTAGCGGGATGAAAATAAGGATAGGCAATCAATTTGGAACCAGGGTAAAAAAGGGGTAGGTTCTATTCCAATTTTTGATGAAAAAGAATGAATCGGCAGAAAAAATTATTCGCTCTTTTTTGCTTCTTCCCAAATCACGTCCATTTCGGCTAAAGTCATGTCGTGCAGGCTTTTTCCTTCCATCAGTGTTTTGCTTTCGAGGTAGTTAAAACGTTTGATAAATTTCAGGTTGGTGCGTTCGAGCGCGGCTTCCGGATCAACGCCATACAACCGGGCTGCGTTGACCATGGCAAAAAAAAGATCGCCAAATTCGGCTTCCATTTTATCGTTATCAACCTTGTCGATTTCGCAGGCCAACTCGCTGATTTCTTCTTTTACTTTTTCCCAAACCTGCTCTTTGTATTCCCAATCGAACCCCACTCCGCTTGCTTTTTCCTGAATACGGTTGGCTTTCACCAAAGCCGGCATGGCTACCGGAACGCCTTCCAAAACCCGTTTATTCCCGCCTTTTTCTTTCAGTTTCAGCGCTTCCCAGTTTTCCTCCACTTTACGCGCCGAGCCGTCAACATCCACTTCGCCAAAAACATGCGGGTGGCGGTAAACCAGCTTTTTGTTGATTCCTTCCAGCACGTCTCCCATATCGAATGCCCCCTTTTCGGATCCGATTTTGGCATAAAAAACAATGTGCAGCATCAAATCACCCAGTTCCTTTTTTACCGACTGCAAATCGCTTTTCAGGATGGCATCGGCTAACTCGTAAGTTTCTTCAATGGTCAGCTTGCGCAACGATTCCAGCGTTTGTTCCCTGTCCCACGGACATTTTTCACGCAGTTCGTCCATGATGTCGAGCAACTGTTTAAAGGCTTCCACTTTTCGTTCCATCGTTTTTTATTAAAATTTCCCGAAATTAAACATTCCACGAAAAACGAAAGGAGTACCAGCAAACAAAGTTATGCACAATTAAAAATGAATTTATTTTGTAATTTTGAATCGCATAAACCATCAATAAAACAACGTTTGGAAAAACAAATTTATTTGGAAGGTATTGACCCGGTTGAATTTTATGGGATCAACAACACGAAGATAAACCTGATTAAAAAACTGTTTCCGAAAATAAATATTGCCGCACGCGGCCAATCCCTTTATATCCAGGGCGAAGAAAAAGAAATCCTGTCATTCGAAAAAAAATTTTCCCTCCTGCTCGATCATTTTTTTCAGTTTAATGTACTTACCGAAGAAATCATTCTTGAGATTTTAGCGTCAGGAGTTTCGTCATTCGAAGAAAACGGGGCCGGCGAAACCGACATTATTGTATTTGGCAATTCGGGGAAACCGGTACGCGGGCGCACGCCCAACCAGCGCCGGTTGGTTGACGAAAGTTTCAAAAATGACCTCATTTTTGCCATTGGCCCTGCCGGAACCGGGAAAACCTACACCGCCATTGCATTGGCTGTAAGGGCGCTGAAAAACAAGGAAATCAAGAAAATAATCCTGAGCCGCCCGGCGGTGGAAGCCGGTGAAAACCTCGGGTTCCTGCCCGGCGATTTGAAGGAAAAAATCGATCCTTACCTGCAGCCACTGTACGATGCCTTACAAGATATGATTCCTCCTAAGAAATTAGAGGAATTTATGAAAGACGGCACCATTCAG
>CAZHKI010000467.1:0-3155 GCA_964533365.1 uncultured Maribellus sp.
CGTGGGACAGCAAATATACCATCAATATCAACACCGAGATGAATTACTGGCCGGCCGAAATTACCAACCTGGCAGAATGTACTGAGCCGCTGATTAAAATGGTGGAAGAAATCTCGGAAACCGGGAAAAACACGGCCAAAGAACATTACAACCTGGAGGGCTGGGTGACTCACCATAACACCGATTTGTGGCGTGGCGCAGCTCCCATCAACCATTCGAACCACGGAATCTGGCCCACCGGCGGCGCCTGGCTCAGCCAGCACTTGTGGTGGCATTACCAGTTCTCGGGCGACAAAGAATACCTCAGAAATACTGCCTATCCGATATTGAAAGAGGCTTCACGGTTTTTTGCCGGTTATCTCGTACCCGATCCGAAAAATCCGGAATGGCTGGTAAGCGGTCCCAGCAACAGCCCCGAACTGGGCGGTCTGGTAATGGCCCCGACAATGGATCACCAAATCATCCGCGAACTGTTTGCCAATACCATCGAAGCGGCTGAAATTTTGGGTGTTGATGAAGATTTTGTTGCATTGGTAAAAGAAAAACGGGCGAGAATTGCGCCCAATCAAATCGGGAAACACGGGCAACTTCAGGAATGGCTGGTTGACAATGACGATCCGAATGACCAGCACCGGCATGTTTCCCATTTGTGGGGCCTTCACCCGGGAAGCGAAATCCACCCGCTCACCACTTCCGAACTGGCCGAAGCCTGTAAAGTCACACTTTCGCACCGCGGCGACGGCGGAACCGGCTGGTCGCGTGCCTGGAAAATAAACTTCTGGGCCCGTCTGCTCGATGGCAACCATTCGTTTCTTTTGCTGAAAAATCTAATGGTTCCATCTATCAGCGCTGAAACCAATTACCGCGACAAAGGCGGTTTGTACCTGAACCTGTTCGATGCCCATCCACCTTTTCAAATCGACGGCAATTTCGGGGCAACTTCGGGGATTACCGAAATGCTGCTGCAATCGCACCTGCGCGACGAAAACGGCGATTTCTATCAGGATATTCTGCCGGCGCTGCCTTCGGCACTTGCAACCGGTAAAATTTCAGGAATAAAAGGCCGCGGAGGATTTGAGCTCTCCATCGCCTGGGAAAATGGCAAACTGGTTTCTGTTGATGTCATATCACATTTGGGAATGAAACTGAACCTGCGGTATGCCGGGAAACTAATTTCAAAACAAACAGCAGAAGGAGAAATTTATTCAATTAAAATGGAAGATTTTAAGTAACCACTTCCAACTCCTCCCTTGAGTACAGGAGGGGAGTTGTTTGGTGGTTCATATTAAAATAATTTACCAGATATGAAAGCACTGGTTTTAGACGAATATATGCAACTGAGTTTTCGTGATTTTCCTGACCCTGAACCGGGATCTGGAGAAGTGTTAATCCGGGTGAAAGCCTGCGGTATTTGTGGTAGCGACGTTCACGGGATGGACGGCAGCACCGGCCGCCGGAAACCACCAATAATCATGGGACACGAAGCTTCGGGTGTAATTGCCGGACTGGGAGAAAATGTTACCGGCTGGCAGGTAGGCGACCGCGTGACCTTCGATTCCACCATATATCCGCTCGACGACTGGTTTACCCGGAAAGGCCACTATAACCTGAGCAACAATCGCAAAGTAATGGGTGTTTCGCCCGGAGAATACCGCAAACACGGCGCGTTTGCCGAATATGTTACAGTACCGCAGCACATTTTGTATAAAATTCCTGAAGGCGTTTCTTTTGAACAGGCCGCCATGGTTGAGCCGGTGGCTGTGGCAGCACACGCGGTAAATATTTCAAAAATTCAACCCAGACAAAGTGCTGTGGTTGTGGGCGCCGGAATGGTGGGAATGTTTGTGGTGAAAATGCTCGAAATCGTCGGGGCAAACCCGATTATTGTGCTGGATTTGGATGAAATGAAACTACAACTTGCCAAAGAATTCGGGGCAACACACACATTTCACAGCGCCGATCCCAAACTTTCAGAAAAAATTGCGGAACAGACCAAAAACCGCGGCGCCGATTTTGGATTCGAGGTGGTTGGCATTTCCGAAACGGTGAACCTTTGCATTAACAGTTTGCGCAAAGGAGGAACAGCTGTATTGGTGGGCAACCTGAAACCCGAAGTTACTATTCCTCTGCAAAAAGTGGTCACTACCGAACTCTCGCTGCTCGGAAGTTGTGCCATCAACGGCGAATACGAATTGGTACTCGACCTGCTGGCTTCCGGTAAAATCAGTGTCGATAAAATGATTTCAGCCGTTGCCCCGCTTTCCAAAGGTGCGAATTGGTTTAACCGTTTGTACAACAAAGAACCGGGATTAAATAAGGTGATTTTAGTACCATAAAAGAAGTCGAACCACATTAGAAAAATTATTATTGTGACCTCATAATCCTTTGTGGTAAAAAAACAGAAATAGCGATGAAACAGAAAACTACTACTCTTAACCCGTTTTATAACGTCGCCATTCTCGGTTGCGGGAAAGTAGCCCACCTTCATGCCAAAGCTGTTCAGAACCTGTCCAACGCAAAGCTTGCCGGGGTTTGGAGCCGCTCAGAACATAGTGCCAAAAATTTTGCAGCACAATACAACGTTCCGTTTTATTCTGACATTGAAACTTTAATTCAAACCGAGAAGGTAGATCTGGCGATTGTTTGCACGCCACACCCGTTTCATCCCGGGCCGGCTGAAAAAGCGGCTGCGGCAGGTGCCCATGTTTTGGTGGAAAAACCGCTTGCCTCCACTTTGGAAGACGCCGATAAAATTATTGAAGTATGTAAAAATGCTGGTGTGAAACTGGGTGTAATCAGCCAGCGGCGCTGGTACGAACCGGTAAAGCGGGTGAAAGAAGCTATTGTTGCCGGTAAAATTGGCAAGCCGGTTTTGGGTACCATCAATATGCTGGGCTGGCGCGATAAAAACTATTACGATGCCGACGAGTGGCGCGGAACCTGGAAAATGGAAGGTGGCGGCGTTTTGGTCAACCAGGCTCCGCACCAGCTCGATATTTTGTTGTGGTTCATGGGCGAAATTGACGAAGTTTACGGGCTTTGGCGGAATTTGAATCATCCGTACATTGAAGTGGAAGATACTGCAGTTGCTATTGTAAAATTCAAAAACGGCGGAATCGGGAATATCATTGTCAGCAATTCACAAAAACCTGGTA
>CAZHKI010000468.1:0-3147 GCA_964533365.1 uncultured Maribellus sp.
AATCCTGCCGGTTTTCAGAATATATGTGTAAAACCAATTAGTAAAGGAAGCTCAGCAGGATCCCTGCTGCAACAGCGCTACCAATTACTCCAGCTACGTTTGGTGCCATGGCGTGCATGAGCAGGTGGTTGGTCTTATCGTAATGCAATCCCAGATGCTGCGACACCCGTGCGCTATCGGGCACTGCCGATACGCCGGAGTTTCCAATCAATGGATTGATTTTTTTGCCTTCCTTCAGGAACAGGTTGAAAAATTTAACAAATAAAACTCCGCCTGTGGTTGCAATTACAAATGACAATGCCCCGAGGGCAAAAATACCGACTGATTTCATGGTAAGGAATGTGGTTGCCTGTGTCGATGCTCCTACGGTTAAACCGATTAAGATGGTTACGATGTCGATTAGCGGGCCTTTGGCTGTATCGGCCAGACGTTTGGTAACGCCGCTTTCTTTCAGCAGGTTTCCGAAGAACAACATCCCGAGCAGCGGAATACCGCTGGGTACGATGAAGGTGGTAAGTAACATCCCAGCAATGGCAAAAATGATTTTTTCCTTTTTCGATACAGCACGGGGAGGTTTCATACGGATTAACCGTTCTTTTTTCGTGGTCAGCAGGCGCATAATGGGCGGCTGAATCACCGGCACGAGTGCCATGTACGAGTAAGCCGAGATTGCAATTGCTCCCATCAGATCGGGCGCCAGTTTCGATGAAAGGAAGATGGCTGTTGGGCCGTCGGCACCACCAATGATGGCGATAGCGCCAGCTTCAGTCGGGCTGTATCCCAATGCCAACGAGAGTGCGTAGGCACCGAAAATTCCAAGCTGGGCAGCAGCACCAATTAAAACCAGTTTCGGATTTGAAATCAACGCCGAGAAGTCGGTCATAGCACCAATCCCGAGGAAGATTAACGGTGGATAAACTCCTTGCAAAACTCCAAAATAGAGGTAGTTTAACACACTGCCGGCTTCGTAAACCCCAATTTTAAATCCAGGAACGAATGCCACATTCCCCACCAGAATACCAAATCCAATGGGAACGAGCAGCATGGGTTCAAATTCTTTAGCTATGGCTAAGTATATAAATATCAGCCCGATGGCAATCATAATCAAATGCCCCACCGTCAGGTTCGCAAATGCTGTGAAATGCAAAAACTGCTGGAGATTGGTTCCAATAAAATGAATAAACTGCCCCATTTTATTCTCCGATTACGATTAGAATATCCCCTTCCATCACGGCATCGCCTTTATGTTTGTTGATGGAAATAACTTTCCCGGCTTTGTCGGCTTCAATGTTGTTCTCCATTTTCATGGCTTCAAGTAACAACAGCTTTTGTCCCATGGAAACGGTGTCACCTTCGCGAACAAAAACATCCAGGATAACTCCTGGCAGTGGCGATTTGATATTCCCTGCTCCTTTTGGAGTTGACGGGCTGCTGGTTTTTGCCACCGAAGGGTGTGCATCGGTAGAAGGTACAGCTACCGGGCGAACCAGTTTCGGCGTTTTCTGGGCTTTCATCTGTTTGTCAACTTCAACTTTATAAATTGTTCCGTTGATTTCAATCTCGGCAATGTTGTCTTCGATGTTAATGATGCTGGTATCGTAACTGTTGCCGTTAATGGTGAATTTATAATTTTTCATTTCTATGTTTTTTTCAATCGTGGTTTCTTTATTCCTTTTAACAGGTTTCTATTCACATTTTATAAAGCGTGATCAATGTGGATATTTGCGTAAGGTGTATATTTTCGAACTCCAGGGAGAATAGGTCCGCGATACTTTTTTAATGGTTAGCACGGTATTTTCCTCGTCATGAATTTCCGACTGGTACATGTGAAGAGCCATGGCAATGGCAGCGCTCATTTCCCCTGAAAGTTCTCCAGGTTTGACTGGAGCGGTTTGTGTTACGCTGGTTTTAACCTGATTTGCAGGAACTTTTGACCGAGAAAAGTATTTTCCGGTAGATCTGAAAATCAGATAAATAAGAGCTAATGCACTAAAAACAACCGACATTGCAGTAATCGTCATTCCCAAGCCTGTCGGATCTACTTTTACAAATCTCTCGCCGGCAGAGGCTTTTCGTGAATGATCGTTGTTGGAAGCCGGCGTAATCTTTTCGAGATACACCCAATCGTTCGATTGTTCCCCACTTTCATCTTCCAATTCCATTAAACCGTATGAGATATTCGACCGCTGTGGCTGAGGAATTTCAAGTTTATCAAGCAGTTCACGTCCACTGCCATCGAAAAGGGCAATGGTGTTGGCGCCTTTTAACTCGAAATTGATGTGCAGGATGCCCCTCGAAGGTTTCCCGTCGGCCCAGAACAGAAGGTAACACTGTGCCGGAATTTTTGTTATCGGATCGCCGCTCGGAATCCAGTATTTGGTTGGATTGCTCATATCATCGGTCAGATAACAGCCTCCGATATCCACAGTGTTGTACCCCGAGTTAAAAATTTCAATCCATGAACTGTTCTCTCCGAAATCATCCACGTTCAGGGAGTCGTTCATAACCAGGATTTCGTTAAATCTCAGGTCGGTTACGTTTTGTGCTTCTGTTTTTTCAGTCAGCACAAAAATTATCAGGAATATCCCCAAAATGGAGGGGAAAATTGTTTTTTTCCTCATCGCTTTCAATTATAACGGGATGTTAGTATGTTTTTTTGCCGGCATGTAGTCCTTTTTCGTTGCCAGGGTCTGCAATGCCCTGATAACACGGAAACGGGTGTTGCGCGGTTCAATCACATCGTCGATATAGCCCATTGAGGCAGCCTGGTAAGGATTGGCAAATTTATCCTTGTATTCTTCTTCGTGTTCGGCGATAAATTTGGCTTTTTCTTCGGCATTTTCAATCTCACTCAGTTTCCGTCCATGCAACACTTCCACAGCGCCCGAAGCACCCATAACAGCGATTTCGGCTGTCGGCCAGGCATAATTCAGGTCGCCGCGCAGCTGTTTGCACGACATCACGTCGTGAGCACCACCGTACGATTTGCGCAGGGTAACGGTCACTTTCGGAACAGTGGCTTCGCCGTAGGCAAACAGAAGTTTTGCCCCGTGCATGATAATGCCGCCGTATTCCTGTGCTGTTCCGGGAAGGAATCCGGGAACATCGACCAGTGTCACAAGCGGAATGTTAAAAGCGTCGCAGAAG
>CAZHKI010000469.1:0-1243 GCA_964533365.1 uncultured Maribellus sp.
CCATCTTTTCATCCAGTTTTTGTTGTTTAGCCCCAGGGTATGGAAAGCCGACCAGAATCCGTGTGAAAGATGAATGCCAAGCAGAACGCCTCCCAGCACATAAAACAAATCGTAAATAACGCTGCTTTTAAACAAATCGGCAACGAGGGTGTAGGTATCTTCCATTTCTTTTCCACCAATGGTTACCGTTTGCATGGAGTGCGGGTTGAATTTAATCACCCAGAAAAAGTTGATGATGTGGATGACAAGGAAAACCAGTACAAGCGCGCCTAAGATCAGCATATTCCGGGAAGCCCAGGTGCTGGAACTGCTCAGGTCCTGTTTAAGGTATTTAACAGGACGGGCTTTCCAGTTTTGGTATTCCAGATAGAACGACCATAAAATATGAACCACAAAACCCAGACCGAGCAGGGGTTCCATAATTTTTATCGCCGGATTGGTCGCCATAAAGTTCGCCGCAAGGTTAAATAGTTCGCCACTGTCGTCAAAAATCAGCAACAGGTTGACTGTCAGGTGAACACCGATAAACATTACAAGAAACAAACCGGTAATGCTCATCAGAAATTTTCGGCCAATTGATGCCATTAAAAATTTACTCATAAGATATTTATTTTTTTGTTCTGATTTAATTCGAAATATACGTTACAAAAGTAGATGAACCGGGAATTACTCCCAAAATCAAAAGACCAAAATGGCTAATTTAAAATGTTTCTACGAAGAATTTAATTCATGGTTAACTTTCCCAAAAAATCAATTCAGGTTATTTTGGTTGATTTATTATTTCAATACCGGCAATACCATTTTCTTGAATGATTTATTCCACTCCGATAAGGTGAACTGGTCGGTCAGGGCTACCAGTTCGGTAGGGTGAAACGAATCTTCCACTTCGCTGATTTCAACCGAACCAAACGAACACTGAACGGCCACCGTCCGGTTTTCGGCCAGGTTTACGAATCCTTTGATACGATATGCTTTGGGCGCCCACTCGTTCAGAAACGATTCGAGGGAAGCGCCTGAAATTTTACGGCCTGTTTTGATGACCATCGAATGAATATCCGGACGGTTCAGTGATTCTGTATTGTTCAGATAGAATTTCCCGACGGGTTGGCTGCCCGTTTCAAAACCGATGTTACAGTAGCTGGTTTCGTTTATCCGGGCAAACGGGTTGATTTTTTTGATTTCACTTTTTACGGTTTCAAGCCCGTTTTCCACCAAGTCGGTTTTGTTGATTACAATAATATCA
>CAZHKI010000469.1:1253-3142 GCA_964533365.1 uncultured Maribellus sp.
GTGCATCACCCGTTGTTTCATCAATCCAGTTTTCCGGAAATTCAGTGCATCGACGATGCACCAGTTGGACGCCAGATAAATTTTTTCGGCCAGCGGGCCGGCAGAAATGATTTCGGCCACCGCAGTGGTGTCGGAAAGCCCGGAAGCTTCAATGATCAGGATTTCGGGATGAACTTCGTCAATAAATATGGTAAGCGAACGGACGAAATCGCCCAGCAGGCAAACACAAAATACCGAGCCGTTATTCATTTCGAGGAGGCTGAATTCCTTCCCGGTGTTTTTCAATGCGGCCCCGTCGATGCTGGCTGGCGCAAATTCATTCTGGATAATCCCGATTTTGAGTTTGGAAGAATAATCAGCAAGAATTTTTTTCAGGAAAGTGGTTTTCCCGCTTCCCAGGAAACCGGAGATGATATGGAACGGTATTTTGTTTTTACTACTCATGATGAAAATTGCTGGTTTCGTTTCCAAAAATAACATCAGTAAGAGAAATTTCACCGGGAAAATTTTTATTTTTATCTATATTATTCACTCGAAACTACAATACAGGTTCTTTGAATTACTATTTGACATTCAACGCCTAAACTTTTCAATTTCTTTTTCATTGAATTTACTAAATCCATTATTCTTATTTATTGCAATTATATTTAGTAATTGCAAACGAAAATTATGATTGATCGTAGGTATGGAAAAGTTATATTTGCATAACAAAACCCAAAATTAATTTACCATGAAAAAGTTTTTAGTGTTTGTTTTATTTTTTGCAGCTTTTTTCTCGGTAATGCAGGTAAAGGCAGGTTCGTATTCTATTGATGAGCAAGGAATTGATCAGCTTTTTGCATCTGCTACCGAAACCTCTATGGTTTCCATTAATGCCAACGAGGCAGGTACTATGCTGGCAGGTATTTCATCAGCAGTAGTAGCTTCTAAAGAAAAAGATGCTGTTGTTGCCATTGTTCTCGATTTCTTTTTAGGGGGATTGGGAATTCACCGTTTCTATCTGGGAACAAAAACGATGACGGGGATAGGTTATATTTTGACCTGTGGCGGAATCTTTGGTGTTGTTCCGTTAATTGACTTTATTGTGTTGATTATTGACAATGATGATATCAGTCAGTATATTGACAATCCAAAATTCTTTATGTGGCAATAATTGGTTTGCCATTATTGAGGGTGCCCGATGACATACATCAGGCACCCTTTTTTACTGTTAAATATGAATAATGCAGCACGAATAAAAATTTTTTTATGTTTTCTGATTTTGGGATGGTGTCCTGCACTGTTTGCCCAATCAGGGAACTATATTTCATTAAAACAGAAGACAGAGATTCTTGAGAATAAAAATAAGCTGAGTAGCGAAATCGATTTGTTTTACGATAACGACAAACAAATCATTACCAAATATTATCATTCTTCTCCCGATTATATTATGGTTGCAAATGCGCTGGGTGAAATCAAAACATATTATCCGTCACGAAATGAAGTTGCCTACAAGCAAATCTCAGAAATGTCGTCGAAAAGAAACCTGATTTACTATTTTGTCAATAATCTAACCGATCATTTGGGATTGGTTGATGAAGGGTTTAGTTTAGTTTCGAACTCATTTGAAGAACAGTATTACGTTACGCTTTGGAAACCCCCTTCCATATTAAATGGTATTGAATCAGTTAAAATGGTTTTTGATAACGGTGTTCCTGTATATTTAGAATACAAGGCTGTTAAAGAGAAGATTGCGAGAAAGATATATTATCTCAATTATACCGATTTTGTACGGTTCAGGATGCCAATGAAAATAATTGAGATCAATTATTTGCCAAAAGGTGATTCCATAATTAGCCGAACAGTTTTTTCCAATGTGAAAATTGCTGACTCACCCGACAATTCCAACT
>CAZHKI010000470.1:0-3137 GCA_964533365.1 uncultured Maribellus sp.
TCGAATGCCTGATCACGGTTGATGAAGAAACAGGCCTCACCGGTGCTTCTTCGTTGAATCCGGGGTTTATGAGCGGTTCTGTTTTGCTGAACCTCGATTCGGAGGACGAAGGTGAAATTTTTATCGGTTGCGCCGGCGGCATTGACACAGTTGCCACGTTCGCCTATCAGAAAGAAACAGTACCTGCAGGTTTTTCGGCCCTGAAATTCTCTGTTTCGGGATTGTTGGGCGGCCACTCGGGCGACGATATTCATAAAAACCGCGGAAATGCCAACAAAATTCTGAACCGGTTTTTGTGGAATTCTGCCCGGAAATACGATTTGCGACTGGCCGAATTTAACGGGGGAAACCTGCGGAATGCCATTGCCCGCGAGGCTTTTGCCATTTGTTGTGTTTCGGAAAAGGATATTAAAAGTATCCGTTCAGATTTTGAGAAATTTTCAGATAAAGTATCATTTGAATTTGAACGCGCTGAACCGGGATTAAAACTGCAATCCGACCCAACCGGACTGCCCGGTTTTGTTATTGATAAGAAAACACAACTGAACTTGCTTCATGCCCTCAGCGCCTGTCCGCACGGGGTACTCGAAATGAGCAGCCGAATGGCGGGCATGGTGGAAACCTCAACCAACCTGGCTTCGGTAAAATGGGTTGAAAACGACCAAATCAGGGTTGCCACCAGCCAGCGCAGTGAACTGGAAAGCCGGAAATACATGGCTGCCGAAATGGTGGAATCACTGTTTTTACTGGCTGGAGCCGAAGTGGTTCATTCCGATGGCTACCCGGGCTGGGCGCCCAATCCCGACTCGGAAGTGCTGAAAGTTGCAGTGGATGCGTATCATAAACGGTTCGGTGTTTTGCCGGTCGTGCGTTCCATTCATGCCGGACTGGAATGTGGACTTTTCCTCGAAAAATATCCGAACCTCGACATGATCTCGTTTGGCCCCACCATTCGTGGCGCGCATTCTCCCGATGAGCGGATCGACATTCAAACCACCGTAAAATTCTGGGATCATTTGATTGATGTACTGGAAAATATCAAATAGACGGTTTTTAGCCCAATTAAACCCGCAGGAATATTTTTTTTCGGTACATGAAATACAGAAGGAGCCAAACCAGCGCCAGTGAGCCAACGGATAAAACCAGTGGCCCGTAATCGCCCAGTGGTTTGGTCAGCCAGCCAATAAAAAACTCGGTGGCCGTTTTTACATCGAAGATGCGGTTAAAAAGGTACACAAAAATGGAATTCATTCCGATGATGCGGAAATAAAAGGCCCATTTGCGAAAACCCCAGTGGTCGATTACCATATAAAAAAATGCCATCAGCAAAAAGCTGATACCACCGGCAAGCAGGTTGAACGACGAAGTCCAGCATTTTTTGATAATGGGGTAAAAGGGGGAAACGGCCAATGCCAAAATAATCAGACCAGTTCCGGCAGCAGCCAGATAACCAATTTTTTGCCAGTCGGTGGTTTTCTTCCGCCGGAGGATGTTTCCGGCTACTGTTCCCATAAGGGTGATGCCTACGGCCGAAAGGCTGCACAAAATTCCTTCCGGGTCGAACGTTCCGCCATGCAGTTTTCCCGGTAGAAACATACGGTCGATATAACCATTTATACAACCTTCGGGAGTTAAAACCCCGGCCCCAAATCCCGGTACCGGGATGAATAACTGGACAATCCCGATTCCTGTAAGGATTCCGCCGAGCCATATTAACCGGCTGCGAAACGATTGATAGTAAATGACAATTAAGGCAGAAAAAAAGTAAGCAATCCCGATTTGCCCCAGTACACTGGCAATACGTCCGTCTTCCCCAAATCCGCGACGGAAAGTGCCATTGTAAAGAATTCCAAGGAGAATGAGGAGCATCATCCGCTGAAAAACTTTCCAGAATAATTTATGTTTGGGAACACTTTTTTCGAGTTTACTTTTAACAGAAAAAGGGATGGCTACCCCGGCAATAAACATGAACAAAGGAAAAATCAAATCTTCGAACTGGAACCCGGACCACTCCACGTGGTGCATTTGTTGCCCGAGCCATCCGGCCCCGGTCATCTGCGAAATAATAATGGCCAGTGCACCGCCGCCGGTAATCCAGAACATATCGAATCCCCGCAGGGCATCGAGCGAATACAGGCGCTTTTCAGGTTCAGTTCTTATTGATTTGGTCTTCATGTTTGTGTCTTTTTTTATCTGCCGTCGAATTTAAAAAACTTTTAGCAAAGGGAATTGAATTAATTTTGTCAACTGTTTAACATTTTCTGATTTTATCCGATTTGCTCCGGTTCTGTCTTTTTGTCACCGGTTTGTGACAGTTATTTCTTCTTTTTGTTGTATTTCGATGCCAGAATTGCCCTTAAAACTGCAAAAAAAGGGGTGGCACAGTCGTTGCTGTATCAGAAGCAAAATTTCTAAAAAATCAGAAACAATAACGAAATACATTATAAAAAATGGGAAAAATAATAGGAATTGATTTAGGGACCACAAATTCATGTGTGTCGGTAATGGAAGGGAACGAACCCGTTGTAATACCCAACAGCGAAGGGAAACGGACTACTCCTTCCATCGTTGCATTTGTTGAAAACGGCGAACGTAAAGTGGGTGATCCAGCCAAGCGTCAGGCCATAACCAATCCCAAAAAAACAGTTTATTCCATTAAACGTTATATGGGCGAAACTTTCGACAGGGTTACCAAAGAAACTGCGCGTGTTCCTTACCAGGTGGTAAAAGGAGATAACAATACTCCCCGCGTTCAGATTGACGACCGGAAATATTCCCCACAGGAAATTTCGGCTATGATTCTTCAGAAGATGAAAAAAACGGCAGAAGATTATCTTGGGCAGGAAGTAAGCGACGCAGTTATTACCGTACCGGCTTATTTTAATGACTCACAGCGTCAGGCTACCAAAGAAGCCGGCGAAATTGCGGGGCTGAATGTTCGCCGCATCATCAACGAACCAACAGCAGCCTCGCTGGCGTATGGCCTGGATAAAATGCACAAAGACATGAAAATTGCCGTGTTTGACCTTGGTGGCGGTACTTTCGATATTTCTATCCTCGAACTGGGCGATGGCGTTTTTGAAGTGAAATCAACTGACGGCGATACCCACCTGGGCGGTGATGATTTCGATCAGGTC
>CAZHKI010000471.1:0-3137 GCA_964533365.1 uncultured Maribellus sp.
CGGCCAACATCCCGCCGACCGCTGAACCGTTATAATCGCTCGATTCAATTCCGGTAAGAATCAAATCGAAACCTTTATCTTTAATGACTTCAGCAATTTGTGCAGCAACCGCGTATGCATCAGTTGGTTCGGCATCGATACGAATGGCATCGTCGGCTCCAATGGCCAGCGCTTTACGAATGGTGGGGTCAGCATTGGCGCCGCCAACCGTTACCACCGTAACCGAACTTACCGGATTTCCTGAATCTTCCAATAATTCCACAGCTTTTGTCAGGGCCAGTTCATCCCAAGGGTTGATTACCCACTGAATTCCGGTTTTATCCAATTCCTTACCTTCTCCAAATTTTACTTTGGTAGTAGTGTCAGGTACATTTCCCAAGCAAACTACAATCTTCATCTGTTCAAATATTTAGTTTTAATTTGTTCCGATTGATTTTCCAAACTTCATTCTTCTGCAAGAATCATCTGTTATTGTTCAAAATAAATCGGTTGACAAATATATAAACTGAGGGAAAAGAAACAAAAAAAACCTTTGGCCTCCCAAGTTCAAAAAAGTGAATAATACTTTGATTTTAGGATGATTAACAATTAAAAAGGGCTTTAAAGACCAATTCCCGCAACACTTTAAAACAATTTAACCGATACTTCCAAAGTTCCCTTTATAAAAATCGGAGCTCTTATTTATATTTAATTTAATTAAGAGGGGTAACTGAAACGATAAACCCTTGATTTTTTGTTCCGGAAAATTTAGGTTCTCCATTTTAAAATGTTGACCTAAGTTTTGAAAATGGAAAGTAAAATCAGGAAAAGATATGTTTTGGTTGTATTTGAAGTATATAAAAAAAGAGGGGACAAAAACCTGTCCCCCCTTTTTTATATTTTTAAGCCTGTGCCGTAGGCCCGCCAAAGTTCAGTGGCGGCATCATAGGATCGGACCCAGGATTTACCTTTTTAATCGGACCGTGAATAGCCTCGTATTTTTTAATGTTGTCCTGCAATGCCATGAGCAAACGCTTGGCATGTTCCGGAGTTAAAATAATCCGCGACTTAACATTTGCCTTTGGAATTCCGGGCATTATCCGTACAAAATCGACCACAAACTCGGAACTGGAGTGGGTAATTACCGCCAGATTGGAATAAATTCCCTGGGCAATTTCTTCGCTCAGTTCGATATTCAGTTGTTGTGGTTTTGGCAATTTATCATCCATAATTCGTTGAATTAATCGTTATCAGACCGTTTATAATCGATCAGTTGATCGTATTCCGATTTTGAGCCAACGACCAGGTTTTTGTATTCTTTCAAACCGGTACCAGCCGGAATGAGGTGACCGCAAATCACGTTTTCCTTCAGTCCGTCGAGATAATCGATTTTACCGTTGATGGCAGCTTCATTCAGTACTTTTGTGGTTTCCTGGAACGATGCAGCCGACAACCAGCTTCGGGTTTGCAGTGCAGCTCTGGTAATCCCCTGCAGAATTTGGCTCGATGTTGCGGGGATAGCATCCCTGGCATCGACCAGTTTGCGGTCTTTTCTCCTCAATTGTGAGTTTTCGTCCCTCAGCCTTCTTGAAGAAATAATCTGACCGGCTTTTAACCCTTCGGCATCACCCGGATCGATCACCACTTTTTTGCTGTAAATCCAGTCGTTTTCGGCAATAAATTCATTTTTGTCAACCACTTGTTTTTCGAGGAAGCGGGTATCGCCCGGGTCTTCGATTTCAACTTTACGCATCATCTGGCGAATAATCACCTCGTAATGTTTGTCGTTGATTTTTACCCCCTGCATCCGGTAAACGTCCTGTACTTCGTTGAGGATATATTCCTGAACGGCAGTGGGGCCTTTGATTGCCAGAATATCGGAAGGAGTGATAGCGCCGTCAGACAACGGTGTGCCAGCCCTGATGTAGTCGTTTTCCTGAACGAGAATTTGTTTTGAAAGCGGGACGAGGTATTTTTTGACTTCGCCGGTTTTGGTGGTCACCACAATTTCACGGTTCCCACGTTTTATCTTACCAAGCGAAACTTCGCCGTCGATTTCAGAAACCACTGCCGGATTCGACGGATTCCTGGCTTCAAACAATTCGGTTACCCTGGGCAAACCTCCGGTGATATCACCGGCTTTGCCAGCAGCACGCGGAATTTTTACCAGAATCATACCCGCTTTGACTTCCTGCTTGTTGGAAACAGCCATGTGACCACCAACCGGCAGGTTGTACGAACGGATCATGTTCCCTTCCCTATCCATTACCTTCAACGTCGGATTCTTGGTTTTATCCCTGGTTTCAATAATTACTTTTTCGCTGTATCCGGTTTGTTCGTCCGATTCTTCGCGGAAAGTGATACCGTCAATCAGGTTTTCAAATTCAATTGTACCGTCGAATTCGGTAATAATTACCCCGTTGAACGGGTCCCATTCGCAAATGAGTTTTCCTTTTCTGATTTCCTGACCGTTTTTCACAAACAGTTTCGAACCGTAAGGAATGGTATGGGTAGAGAGCGGGATGTTGGTATTTTTGTCGATGATTTTCAATTCGGCCAAACGGCTGACTACAATATCAACCGGAGTACCTTCTTCACTTTTGAACTCAACCGATCGTAACTCTTCGATTTCAACATAACCATCGTATTTTGATTCGACGGTTGACTGTGCAGAGATGTTTCCGGCAATACCCCCAACGTGGAATGTACGCAGGGTAAGCTGTGTACCGGGTTCTCCAATCGACTGTGCAGCAATCACACCTACCGCTTCACCTTTCTGAACTTTTTGTCCGGTAGCAAGGTTTCTGCCGTAACACTTGGCACAAACACCTACTTTCGATTCACAGGTCAACACCGAACGTATTTCAACGGTTTCGATGGGTGAATCTTCAATGATAAGCGCAATTTCTTCGGTAATTTCATCGCCCGATTTCACAATCAACTCGCCGTTCAGCGGGTGATAGATATCGTGAACCGAGGTACGCCCAATGATGCGATCGTATAATGAAGCAACAACTTCCTCGTTGTTTTTAATGGCAGCAGCCACAATGCCCCGCAAGGTTCCGCAGTCGTCTTCCGAGATGATAACATCCTGGGCAACATCGACCAGACGACGGGTAAGATAACCAGCGTCGGCAGTTTTCAGCGCCGTATCGGCC
>CAZHKI010000472.1:0-3136 GCA_964533365.1 uncultured Maribellus sp.
AGGGAAAAAAGAAGCCGGTGCCTTGTACCGCCTCGATCCAGGCGGAAAAGTTACCAAAATGATCGACAAGGTTACTACATCCAACGGGATTGTGTGGTCGCCCGATCACACAAAAATGTACTATATCGACACCCCAACTCAAAAGGTGATGGGTTACGATTACGACAACGAAACCGGTAACATATTGAACCCGAAAACAGCTGTTGAAATTCCGGCTGAAATGGGCTCGCCCGATGGGATGACCATCGACGCCGACGGTAATTTGTGGGTGGCGCTGTGGGGCGGTTCGGCCGTGGGTTGCTGGAACCCCGAAACCGGTCAGTTGATCCGAACCATTAACGTTCCGGCCCAAAATGTAACTTCGTGTGCTTTTGGCGGCCCCAATCTGGAAACGCTTTATATTACTACTGCCCGGCAGGCAACCAGCGATGAGGAACTGAAAAAATTCCCCGAAGCAGGCGGCGTCTTTAAAATAAATCCCGGGGTAAAAGGAACAAAGGCCTTCTTCTTTAAAGGTGATTTCTGAACCGAATCAGGTTTTTTAAACGAATAATAAATAAACAGGAATCAATATCGTTTAGTTAACACTGTCAAGTCTTTTTGACATTGACAGGTTAGGCGACACAGACTTGTCAGCTTGCGTCGTCACTAATAAATATGAACTGTAAAAGTTCATAACTAAACGACATTAAAACGGAATCATTTTTTCGTTGTTGATGCTTTAAAAATGCAGGGTTTTTATCTCGTTTTTAATCCGAATATGTAATTTTACCGACTGTAAATATCCTAATTATTTGGAAAAATGAAAACACTTTGGTACCTGATTGGTTTTCTTATTTCTTCCCTTTTGTTTGCTAATTGTTCGCGCAAAGAACAAAATACACTGACCAAAAAAGAGATAAAAGAAGGCTGGGAACTTTTGTTCGACGGGCAGTCGATGGATAAATGGAAGATGTTTAACGGCGGCGAGGTGGCAGGCTGGAAAATTGTGGATGGCGAAATGCACAACTCCGGAGTTGGCTCCGATCATGGCGGCGATATTGTGACAAAAAAGCAGTACGAAAATTTTGAACTGTACCTGGAATGGAAAGTTGCCCCGCAAAGTAATTCGGGAATTTTTATTCATGTACAGGAAGGAATAACCGACGCCATTTACGAATCGGGGCCCGAATACCAGTTGATTGACGACAAGGGCTGGCCCGAAAAACTGGACGATTCACAATATTCGGGCGCTAATTATGCCATGCATGCCCCCGAAGGAGCAAAAGTGGCCCCGATTGACGAGTGGAATACAACCCGGATTGTTGTCAGGAATCCTCATGTGGAGCACTGGCTGAATGGTAAAAAAGTGGTGGAATACGACTTGTGGACCGACGAGTGGAATGCCCTGAAAGCTACCGGAAAATGGGCCGAAACCCCGCATTACGGCGAAGCCAAATCGGGCAGTATCGGGTTGCAGGATCACGGCGGACTGAGCATGTTCCGGAACATTAAAATCAGGGAAATTAAATAACTCCGGAGATTAATTCCGGTTGAACATTGGCAGGCACAAACCGATTTTGAGCCTGCCAATTTTCATTTTTACGAAATGGCTCCTTTTTCTTCCATTCTTTTATCTTTACAAAAAATTACAGCAAGATGGCTTTTACCGCTTTTCGTGATATGAAACCGTTTCCGCAACTGATGTTCTCGGCATTTGTGATTCTGGTTTGTTTTCTGCTTGCAATGGTCGTTTCAATGATTGTTGCCATTCCGCTTTTCGGGTTCGATTCCATGTTCGACATCACAGGAGTAATTGATTTCAGTGATCCGGATTCTATCCGGCTTTTAAAATATTTCCAGGTCGTTCAGACCATCGGGTTGTTTATTGTTCCCCCTGTTATTTTGGGGTGGATGTTTTATGGAAGAATAAACGAATATCTTCATCTGGATCGGAATTTTCTTTTTTCCTCACTGTTAATAGCCGCTCTTTTGATTTTGTTTGCAGCTCCACTCATCAATTTCACCGGAGAAATGAATTCAAGGATGCATTTCCCGGAGTGGCTTTCCTGGATGGAAGCCTGGATGAAAAGTTTGGAAGAAAAAGCAGCCCGGCTTACCGAAGCTTTTCTGAAAGTAGAAACCACCGGCGGGCTCCTGTTTAATGTTTTTATGATTGCTTTTTTGCCTGCCATTGGCGAAGAACTGCTTTTCCGCGGAGTTATCCAGCGTATTTTTACCCGCATGACACGCAGTAACCACTGGGGAATCTGGATTTCAGCGGTTCTTTTCAGCGCTTTACATTTACAGTTTTACGGATTTTTACCCCGTTTGCTGCTGGGGGTATTGTTTGGGTATCTGCTGGTTTGGAGCGGTTCGATGTGGCTGCCCATCATCGGCCATTTCCTGAACAACGGGTTTGCCGTTATTACAATGTTTCTAATTGACAAAAACAAACTGACACCCGATGTTGAAACTATCGGTTCTTCTTCCGGAAGTTATTATCTGGCTGTCCTCAGTTTTTTGCTTGTCGTTTCCTTGTTGTGGCTTTTTAGAAATCAAAACCGGGGACGCGAACTACTCCCCGACAGAAACTGATCCAAAAAGCATTTCACTCCGGCATCATTGCAGTAAACACACATTTAATGACTGTGCAACAGGTTTTCCGCTACTCGGCATCTTGCCATCAAAAATGATTTTTCGGATTAATCTTCCCCGAAAAGAATCATTGAGTAAATGTTGTATCTGTAGCTCTTTTCTGAAATACACTCCGGGTATCACAAAGGTTGGTACATGTTGTCGGAGCGGATTTCGGAGAGCCTGCCCGTCCAGTCAGGCGGGCGTTCCTGTCCGAAGGACACGTAACTGCGATGCGAGAATCCGCGGCTGGCGCACCACCAAACCCGCTCAGAAATATTCACCTTATAATGCCGTCGTGTTTTTATTTTTTAAGGTCAACAATTTTTGTCTTTTAAAAAGAATTTACTTTATTCTAAATCGATGATAATCATTAAATTTTCTTTCACCGTTTCAATCAATTTTTTTGGTAAATCCCCAACTTTATTTAATAACCGATTATTATCAATTGCTCTTATTTGGTCAATCATCACATCACAGTCTTGATGCAAGTTTGCTTCTCCTTTTTTTAAATGAACCC
>CAZHKI010000473.1:0-3117 GCA_964533365.1 uncultured Maribellus sp.
ACGATGCACTTGGAATTTCAAAACATATTTCCGAAAATTATGTTCGAAAACATTATGTTGTTGGAAATAAAACCACCCTGTTGCGCAATTCCGATGCACATTATTTGCAACAAATTGGCGAAATTTATACGCAATTTATGATAGAGAAGCCTGATTTTTCAGAAATTAAAATGGCTTTGCATCAGCAAAACAGCCGATTTGTTGAAATTTATGAAGACAATCGCCGATCATATTCTTGATATTGTACAAAATTCAATCAGGGCCAACGCAACCTTGATTGAAATCATAGTTGAAGAGAATAAAAAGAATGACTTTTATTCCCTGATAATTTCAGATAACGGCTGCGGAATGGATGAGGAAACATTGAAGAAAGCAGCCAATCCGTTCTTTACATCCAGGAAAACAAGAGGAGTGGGACTGGGCTTGTCGTTGCTCAAACAAAACGCCGAAATGGCCGGAGGAAATTTTTCGCTTTATTCCGTTGTAAATAAAGGGACCGAGGTTAAAGCAAGTTTTCAGTTGTCGAATGTTGACCGGCCTCCACTGGGCGATGTGTGGAATATGTTTTATTACACCATGATTGGAAATGAAACCATTGATTTCCACTACATTCACAAAACTGAAAACGGAACAATTGAAATTCAGTCAGAGGAAATAAAACGAAGCCTGGAAGGTGTTTCGCTGCGACAAAAGGAAATCAGGGAGGCGATACTGGAATTGATTCAAAATAACCTGAAAGAGATAAAAGCTACAAACTAAATAATCAATACAACTATGACCAAAATAAAATCGCTGGCTGATCTGCGAAAAATCAGGGACGAAGTTCAGTCGAAAATTAAATTGAGGGAAAACAGCACCCATCCCGAACAAACCGTACAGATTAAAATTGGTATGGCTACCTGCGGGATTGCATCCGGGGCAAAAGAAACCATGAGGTTCTTTGTGGAAGAACTGGAACAGCAAGCCATCGATGCTGTGGTAACCCAAACCGGATGTATGGGATTTTGTTATGCCGAACCAACCGTTGAGATCACACTCCCCGGAAAAGAACCTGTTGTTTTTGGTTTTGTAAACAAAACAAAAGCCGAAGAAATTATTGAAGTTTATATCAAAAGGGGCGAATTGGTTGATGGCATTATACCCATGAATTTCAAAACCATTGACGAGTAAAAATCTTCATTCTCAAAAAATATGAGCGATTATAAAATGCATGTGCTCGTTTGCAGCGGAACCGGGTGTAAATCATCGGAAAGTGATGAAATTATCAAAACGCTGAATCGCCTGATCGAAGAATTTGGACTTGAAGACGACGTTCAGGTGGTAAGAACCGGTTGTTTTGGCTTTTGCGAAAAAGGACCCATTGTCAAAGTCCTTCCCGAAAACACGTTCTATGTCCACGTTACTCCGGCCGATGCCGAAGAAATCGTTAAGGAACACATCGTAAAAGGCCGCCATGTAAAACGGTTGCTTTACAAAGATCCGGCAACCGAAGAAATCATCGACACCAAAGGGATTGACTTTTATAAAAAACAGATCCGCATTGCATTGCGCAACTGTGGTTTTATAAATCCTGAAAATATTGATGAATACATTGCCCGCGACGGTTACCAGGCTTTGGGCAACTGTCTGACAGAGAAAACGCCAGAGGAAGTAATTCAGGAAATAAAAGATTCAGGACTGCGCGGACGCGGCGGTGGTGGATTTCCAACCGGACTGAAATGGGAAATCACCCGGCAGTCGGAAGCCGATCAGAAATATGTGGTTTGTAATGCCGACGAAGGCGACCCCGGCGCTTTTATGGATCGTTCCATCCTCGAAGGTGATCCGCATTCGGTACTGGAAGCCATGGCAATATGTGGTTACTGCATTGGCGCCGATAAAGGGCTGGTTTACATCAGGGCCGAATATCCGCTGGCTATCGAACGGTTGAAAACGGCCATTCATCAGGCACGCCAGGTTGGACTGCTGGGTGACGACATTCTGGGAACCGGTTTTTGTTTCGATGTGGAACTGCGGTACGGCGCCGGCGCATTTGTTTGCGGCGAAGAAACGGCCTTAATCCATTCAATGGAAGGATTACGCGGCGAACCTACTTTTAAACCGCCATTCCCTTCGGTTTCGGGCTACATGGGAAAACCAACCAACGTAAACAATGTTGAAACATTTGCCAATATCCCGGTCATCATAAATAAAGGGGCCAACTGGTTCAATAAAATTGGTACCGAAAAATCGAAAGGGACTAAAGTTTTTGCCCTGGCCGGAAAAATCAACAATGTGGGGTTGATTGAAGTCCCCATGGGAACCACCCTGCGCGAAGTGATCTACAATATTGGCGGAGGAATAAAGAATGGAAAAGAATTCAAGGCTGTTCAAACCGGCGGGCCTTCGGGCGGCTGCCTGACCAAAGATTTTCTGGATACCCCCATTGATTATGACAACCTGATTGCTGCCGGTTCAATGATGGGATCGGGAGGAATGATTGTTATGGATGAAGATGATTGTATGGTTGCCATTGCCCGGTTTTATCTTGAATTCACCCTGGAAGAATCGTGTGGAAAATGTGCTCCATGCCGTATCGGGAACAAACGTCTCCACGAAATTCTTCAGAAAATAACTCAGGGAAAAGGTGAAGTTGAAGATATTGAGCGGTTGAAACAATTGAGCCATGTTATTAAAGATGCTTCTTTATGTGGATTGGGGCAAACATCTCCCAATCCGGTTCTTTCAACCATCAGTAATTTTGAACACGAGTACCTGGCTCATGTCAAAGAAAAAAAATGCCCGGCCGGACAATGTAAAGCGTTGTTAAAGTACGAAATAGTAGAGGATTTATGTACCGGTTGTACGCTCTGTTTCCGGAATTGCCCGGTGGGCGCCATAACCGGCGAACGCCGCTCGCCCCATTTTATCGATCAGTCGATTTGTATTAAATGCGGGGTCTGTTTCGAGAAATGTAAATTTGATGCCATCATCCTCACCTAAACCCGAAAATTTGTAAGAATGGAAACTGTAAATCTGACAATTGATAAAAAACCGGTGGTGGTTAAAAAAGGTACCACTATTCTGGAAGCAGCTTCAGGAATCGGCATTCATGTACCCACCTTGTGCCACATGAAA
>CAZHKI010000474.1:0-771 GCA_964533365.1 uncultured Maribellus sp.
CCCGTGAAAAAGAACGGCTGGAAGCTTTGCGCAATATTAAAAAGGTAATGATTGAAGCCAAAACAGCTATAAGCGCCGATGCTGAACTGGCCGATGAGGAGTCGATCAAAATTATTTCGAAACTGGCAAAACAGGGAACCGATTCTGCGAAAATTTACAAAGAGCAGAACCGGGAGGATTTATACAATCAGGAAATGGCTCAGGTTGCCGTTTACGAAAGTTATTTGCCCAAAAAAATGACCGGTGAAGAGTTGACCGCTGCCCTAAAAAGTATTATAAGCAAGCTGGGCGTTACTTCGGTTAAAGAAATGGGGAAAGTCATGGGAGTTGCCGGCAAGGAACTGGCTGGTAAAGCGGATGGAAAAGATATTGCTGAAAAAGTAAAAAGCCTTTTACAGTAAATACCGGTAATTGCGGAACGGGAAATTACTGAATATTTAATAAATGCGGTGAAAAGAAAAAGGGTTTGTTTTTGTCAAACCCTTTATTTTATGTTCTGAATTTTTCACCGGTTAGTCGTCGTCTCCTTCGTCATCACTCCCCAAATCCTCATTATCGTCGTAACTGTCATCATCATCGTCTTCGTTCATTTGATCTGCAATGTGATCCAAGTCAGAATATTTGTCTTCGTAATCCTGTTTTACTTCATTTTTCAGGAATCCGTCGTCATCAAAATCGTCATCTTCGTCAACAATTCTGACTGCTTCGGTTTCGGTCATCCGGAGCATGTAATATTTATCTTCGGTTTCGAAAGGCAGGGCGGTAACTTTT
>CAZHKI010000474.1:781-2809 GCA_964533365.1 uncultured Maribellus sp.
CAAAAAAATGGATCAGGTTATCCGCGAAACCATCGGCGTAAACCAGCTTAATCTGTTCCTGCAGGGCCTTGTCAAGCTTGTTGTAATCTTTTATTACCCTTGGTTTATTTATGGGTGCCATACTTATTTGGTTAAGTTATTGAAATTTTGATTTTTAGTATTTGTTTTCAGCGTTGTTTTTCCCCGTTCGGATTGTGTCAATCCAATTGTTATATACTTAGCAAATAAATATTTTAGAAATGAGAAATCCAACTGTTCCTAAATTTTTTTTAGTGCTTTTTTTTGACGCCTGATTTTTCCGTAGATACAATTCGGATCGTGGCACCAGTTACACTGGGCTCCGGTTTGTTTCAGCCCGGCGCCAATTCCGATGATTCCGCTGACTGATTTAATGGGATTCATCAGCATCGAGTCCGAAAGAGTAACTCCACAAAAACCGGGGGGGAAGAGTGAAAAAAGCTTTTGCTGTTCGGCCACATGCCAGTCGCAGTAGCCAGGCGAAAACCGGTTGGAAACGGAGAGTCCATCCTGTTTAATGTGGTTTATTAATTCAATCTGGATTTGTTCGATAGCTTTTTCAACAACCACCGAACCGATAACATCAAAAATATAACCCTGGAGGAGATCGCCTTTTTTCGATATGTTTTGTGCGTGTTCTGAAATGCCAGCTCCCGCTGTCCCAATAAAAAGGGCAACCTTTTTTGCTTCTTTTAACTGGGTTGCCACAATTTTCCCGGTGTGAAATATTTGTTCGTTGACTTGTATGGTATAATGCTTCGGGTCGATATGAACGGTATCGAAAATACCAAAACCACCACGGATATCGCAAAATTGATGAGATTCAGCCAGTCCTGTTTGAATCATCCCGTAAACCGGTTCCGGAACTGAATCTGGTTCGTATCCCATCAGTACGGCAATATCGTTGATGCTAATTGCAACCTCATTTAGTTTGTATTGAAAAAAGCTATACATAGAATTTATTCTGTGGCCGAAAGTTAGGTCTTTATCTGTTAAACGGATAAGAATAAAGACAAAAAAAGGGAAACGTCTGGCCATTTCCCTTTTTTTGGTTTTTCTAAAACGGTTATAATTCTGTGATTGTAATTTTTTCGATTACATCGCCTTGTCTGATTTTGTCAATAACATCAAGTCCTTCGAATACTTTTCCAAAGCAAGTGTGGTGCCGGTCCAAATGTTTTGTGTTTTCGCGGTTGTGGCAAATAAAAAATTGCGATCCACCGGTGTTTCTGCCGGCATGGGCCATTGAAAGTACGCCTTTGTCGTGGTATTGGTTGTTCCCGTCAAGTTCACATGGAATGGTATATCCTGGTCCGCCAGCCCCGGTTCCGTCGGGGCACCCCCCCTGGATAACAAAATTGGGAATAACCCGGTGAAAGGTTAGTCCGTTATAAAAACCTGATTCTGATAATTTAATAAAATTGGCAACGGTTCCCGGAGCATCTTCCTCGAAGAATTTTACCTTCATTACTCCTTTGTCCGTATAAATTTCAGCTACTTTCATTTCATGTTATTTAAAATTCGGCACAAATGTAAAAAACTTACGGAAATTCAACATACTGTTGTTGTCGGGTAAAGAGTAGATTAATATCTTTAAGCTGTTAAAAAAATTTAAACCTGAAAAAATGGATACTAAAGTAATGCAAAACAGGAAAGAATTTATCCGGAATATTTCGCTATTGCTGGGTGCAGCCTCTTTCCCCGGGAGTTTATTCGCTTCGGCAGGACATTTGAAAGGGACAAAAATGAAACTCGGGCTGGTTACCTATCAGTGGGCCAAAGACTGGGATATTCCCACCATCATAAAAAATTGTACCGAAGCCAATATTTTAGGTGTTGAACTTCGGGTTGAACATGCTCATGTAGTTACACTCGATTTAACAGCAAAACAGCGGACGGAAGTGAAAAAGCTGTTTCGGAACAGCAAGGTTGAAATTATTGGGATGGGAACCAATGAACAGTACGATTGGCCTGATCCGCAAAGGTTGAAGGATTCTATCGAAACTACAA
>CAZHKI010000474.1:2819-3090 GCA_964533365.1 uncultured Maribellus sp.
GGATCGGGGGTTAAGGTAAAACCCAATCAGTTTCACGATGGCATTTCACATGAAGAAACGTTGGAACAAATTGGCAAAGCATTGAATGAACTGGGTGAATATGCATTGAAGATGGGGCAGCAAATCCGGCTGGAAGTTCATGGAACCGGGACTCAGGAATTACCGAATATCAGACAGATTATGGATCACGTCCACACTACCGGGACTACTGTATGTTGGAATTGCAATGAACAGGATTTGATTGGGGGTGGACTGGAATACAATTTTAACC
>CAZHKI010000475.1:0-3078 GCA_964533365.1 uncultured Maribellus sp.
TTATGAAAAAGAAAAAAATCTAATTTTAGATTGTCCTGAAAAGGGGGAGCTTACACTACTTAATCTGGAATGTGGTCTGCGACTAAAAATGGAATACTTCCACACGAAATTAATGCAGTCGAGTCTTAATCCTACTTAATCTGGAATGTGGTCTGCGACTCTGATTCATATTCTCTTACACCAGATATTCCATTAAGTCTTAATCCTACTTAATCTGGAATGTGGTCTGCGACGAAATGTTTGAAGTACAATATTTAACAAAGGCTGCTCGTGTCTTAATCCTACTTAATCTGGAATGTGGTCTGCGACTGCTAAAGTTAGATTGTTCAACTTAATAAATATACTGTCTTAATCCTACTTAATCTGGAATGTGGTCTGCGACTTTAACTTAAAATTGAAAAAAGTGAGAGATTCAGAAAAAATGTCTTAATCCTACTTAATCTGGAATGTGGTCTGCGACCCCGAAAATTATTGGAAAAACCTGGAAGGTGGGGTGTTGTCTTAATCCTACTTAATCTGGAATGTGGTCTGCGACGTATCTATTGGTTAGCCTGAAACCCTTCGGGGTTTCTCTGTCTTAATCCTACTTAATCTGGAATGTGGTCTGCGACATATACTAGGCTATTCAGGTTCTATGCGTGGAGAATTAGTCTTAATCCTACTTAATCTGGAATGTGGTCTGCGACAGAGTGGGGGTTTAAAGACGCAAAAGCACCAATATGTCTTAATCCTACTTAATCTGGAATGTGGTCTGCGACCGATGTTGTTTTTATTTGTTGTCAATGAGCGTTTTGTGTTGTCATTTTTTGTATTTGCATGCTTTTGGGCGCCTGTTTCAGTACCGCTTTTTCGGTTCGCAAAAGTAAGGTTTATAAAAGATTTTTGCAACATGTCAAAGAACGGATTGCCGGCGATTAAAAAAACAGGGTGTTGCGGTTTTGGAGAATCAGGTCGAAATCGATGTTTTGGCCCATTACGCACATGGCTTTAATTTCGTCGGTCGAAACCGGCACGAGCATAATGCTGTCGTTGTTTTCGTAACAGGCCTGTACTTCGCGCAAATCGGCGCGAATCTGGTCGAAAACATCGCGCCGGGTGTTGGCCAGAAAAATCGATTTTTGCACCCGTGTGCACCCTTTTTTGATGAGGTATTTCACAATTTGTGCGCGCACTTTATTGTTTTCGATGTCGTACATTACAAAATAAATCATTTTTCCGGGCGTGTTTTCAAAGTTTTTAACAATTCCGAGTATTCGCTGCACCCTGTCGGCCAGTGGTTCCAGTTCGTCGGGGGTGTTGCTGTTACCGGGCGGCGGCGAACCTTCGAGCCCTGCCTTTTTAATTTTCCGGAGTTTTTCGGCAAAGGTCAGTTCCGGTTTCTTTTTTCTGGTCATGGCTCAAACAGTTGGGTTACCAGTTGGCAGCAAACCTGGTTGAGTTCGGCGTTGGTGCCGTTACGCGGGGTAATAACGGCGGTGAAGCCTTTTTTCCCGTAAAAAAGGTTGATTTCGGCCTGACGGCGGCCCAGCGCAAATTTGAATTTTTTACCGTAATGAATGTTTTCCACGGCCACGGTTGCAATCTCCTTTTCGGCCATGGCGTTTACAATGGTTTCCACCATTTGTTCGGCTTCGTCGGGCACAAAAATTTGTTTTTTCCTTTTTTGGGCTAAAGCCGGGTTTAGGGTTGCCTTTATTTTTTCCAGTACCTCGGCCTCCAGCTCCTGTTTTTCGGGTTTCATGGGCAGCGTTTCTGCGGCAGCTTTTTCGGTTTCGCGCAGTTCGGCTTTCAGTTGTTTTACTTCCATAAAATTGTCGAAATGAACAAACGTCGCTGGATCGACGGGTTCGGCGGCGGGGTTGTACCAGGCCTGCGGGTCGTGCGAGAAGAAACAGGCGCGGGTAGCGTCGCTGGTGCGGGTATCGGTAATTTGCTGCAGGTTGTACTGTGCCGAAAAACTGTGGATGAATGCCTTGTAAAAGAGCGAATATTTGGCGGCGTCGTATATTTTTTCGCTGAGCCTGAACAGCGCCTTCAACCCGTCGTTGCCGGGCGAAACAAAAAGGAGCAAAACGCGGTTGTCGGCTTTCAGTTTTTCCTTCAACGATTCGGGCGTGGTTTCTTTTGCCGAAAGATGGTCGAAGTCGGCCATAAAGTGGCTGGCCCAGGCAAAGTTTTCGGTTTTGCGCGCGGGCGGATAAAAAATACCGGTTACCACGTAGGGCAAATCGCGTTTGAGCATTTGATATCGCTTTTCGTCGATGTTTTTTACCATCCTCAGTTGCCGGATGGCGTTTTCGAGTTCGGGTTTGGGGTTGGCGATGGCACGATAAAGGTACTCCGGGGTAACTTTTACCAGCGGATCGGCCGCCTGTGTGATATTTTTTCCTGCCATTAACATAGTTCAATGTTTAAGGTTCCAAGTTCCAAGTTCTGAGTTTCATGTTACAGGTTTCAGGTTCAAGTCTCTATCCATCTCTACCAATCTCTATTCATCTCTACCAATCTCTATTCATCTCTATCTCCATCCATCTTTTCTTATCCAAATTTCTTAAATTCCTGTGCCAGTTGCTGGGCGTAAAGCGAAATGTGGGTGAGGCGCGTGCGGTCGAGGCCGTTTTCGCGCACATTCTCGTCGAGGTAATCGTTCATGCTTTGGATGAGGATGCGTTTACCCAGGGCTTCGAGCCAGTACGACCCGTCGTCGCGGATGCTGAAACAATCTTCGTTAATTACCTTTTGCATGGCCAGCGAAACTACTACATAATCGGCCCAAACGCGGTAACGTTCAATTACATCGAAAACCAGTACCGGGCGGTTGTAGTCGTCGCGGTGGAACACGCCCACGTACGGGTCAATCCCGGCTTTGATAAGGGCGCCCTCAATTTTACCGTAAAGAATTCCGTAGGCGTAATTCAACAGGCAGTTGGTTACATCGGTGGCGGGGTGCTGTTTTCGTCCGGTGAGTTTGTAACCGTCGGGCAGGAATTCGTCGAAAATTTCAAAATAAATGCGCGAGGCTGCGCCTTCCCAACCGCGCAGGCTGGTGGCGATGTCGGGCACAATTTCGCCGGCGAG
>CAZHKI010000476.1:0-2775 GCA_964533365.1 uncultured Maribellus sp.
GTAAAAATCATTTCACCACCACGGTTTTCACATTCATAAATTCTTTGATTCCGTGGGTGGAAAGCTCTCGGCCAAATCCGCTGTTTTTAATACCGCCAAAAGGCAGGCGGGGATCGGATTTCACATAATCGTTCACAAAACAGCAGCCGGCCTGGAGTTGGGTTTCGGCAATTTGCTCTCCTTTCTGAAGGTTTCGGGTAAACACGGCGGCGCCCAGCCCAAAAGGCGAATCGTTGGCAACCTGGATGGCTTCTTTTTCATTATCAGCGCGGATAACTGCAGCCACCGGCCCGAACAGCTCTTCATCGTATGCGGGCATACCGGGTTTGACATTTTCGAGAATGGTGGGCGGATAAAATGCACCTTTACGGTAAGGAATTTCACCGCCAATAATGATTTCGGCACCCATTTTTACCGATGTAGCCACCTGCTGGTGCAACTCGTTGCGAAGTTCTTCGCGTGCCAGCGGCCCCATGGTAACTTCCGGATCGCAGGGATCGCCAAACAGCGACCGGTTCATTTCGTAGGTAAAATATTCCAGAAATTCAGAATAAACATCGCTGACCACAATAAACCGTTTGGCGGCAATACAGCTTTGTCCCGCATTTAACAACCGGCTGGTGGCACATATATGGGCAGCCCGTTCCACATCGGCATCTTCCAGTATCAGATAAGGATCGTTGCCTCCAAGTTCCAAAACGCTTTTTTTCAATACACTGCCTGCTATAGCGGCCACACTTTTCCCGGCAGGTGTGCTACCGGTTAAACTCACTCCTTTTACCGCAGGATGTTTAATAACTTGTTCCACCTGGCTGGCGGTTATGATCAATGTGCGGAAAACATTTTCGGGAAACCCGGCTTCGCGAAACAGATTTTCGATGGCCATAGCGCACCCCGGCACATTGCTGGCGTGTTTCAAAACGGCTGTATTTCCAGCCATTAATGTGGGCGCTGCAAAACGGAAAACCTGCCAAAACGGAAAATTCCACGGCATCACTGCCAGAATGGTACCCAGCGGCTGATACGAAACAAACGAACGGAACCATCCCGCGTCGATGGTTTCATTTTCAAGAAAATTTTCTGCATGATGTGCATAATAATCGCAAACCCAGGCACATTTTTCAATCTCGGCAATCCCTTCCTTGGTTACTTTTCCCATTTCGAGCGCCATTAACCGGGCCAGTTCTTCCTTGCTTGCCCTGAGCAAACTCGCCAGATTTTGCATCAACTGCCCGCGGTTAAAAAATGAGGTACTACGCCAGTATTGCCAGGTTTTATCAACAGCATTGATAATTTTTTCCACCCCTTTTTCGGAATATATTTCGTACGATTGAATGGTTTCGCCGGTGGTGGGATTTTTCGATTTAATCATTTTGGCAGACATTGAATATAAAAAAAACCTAATTTATAAAAAATACTACGAAAAAAGTTTCCCCCTGTTTTCGAAATAATAAAAAGTTTTCATTCCGGCTATATCTTCAACCCTTGAATAACAGAGCTGCCGAATATTGTATGTTTCTAACTGTAAATCAATGATCCGGATTTAGTTTTCCATGGCCTTTCTGCAAACCGTACTTCCTTGGCAGCAAGTGGGTTCCCACATTTTAACTGCTTTTTCGGGTTTATCCAACGGTAAATTATTTCCTGCAAACAGATTACATCCAAATATCTACATAAATCGTTTCACTAAAATTGGTTGAATTTGTATCTTTAAGTACTTTTGCAAACCATTATTCAAGAATTATAACATAACAGCAATTGAAAGAAATGAGAAGCACAATGAAAAGGCCAACGGATGAAGAAGCAAATTTGAGTGGTTTTCAACTTTTTAAGAAATTGAACGAGGAAGAGTTCAACCGCCTGAATTTCGAAAAATCGTGTTCGCTCTATAAAAAAGGAACCATTATATATCGTGAAGGCAGCCGTTTGACCGGATTTTATTGTGTAACCAAGGGAATCATCAAAATTTTCAAAACTGGTATCGACGGGAAAGAGCAGATTATCCGGTTTGCCAAAAAAGGAGAAATCATTGCCTACCGCTCGCTGTTAAGCCAGGAACTGGCCTGTACCACCGCCAAAGTAATTGAAGAATCCGTACTTTGCCATGTGCCTTACCAAACGTTGTTATTCCTGATTCAAAACAACTGGCAGTTTTCGCACCACATGCTTCAGATTGTTTGCCGCGAACTGCGTGAAGCCAACGACTACATTACCGATATTGCCCAGAAAACCGTTCGCGAACGCCTGGCTGAAGTGCTCCTGCTGCTGAAGGAAAATTTCGATCTCGACAACCAAAACACCCTGCAAATTTCGCTCACCCGCGAAGAACTGGCCAACATGGTGGGAACCGCCACCGAATCGGTAATTCGTTTGCTATCGGAATTCAAGCAGGACCGGCTGATTGAATTACAGGGGCGCAAAATAAAATTCCTCGATATTACCAGCTTACGAAAAGTAGCGAATATATAACTGATTTACAATCCGTTCGGCTGCTTTCCCGTCACCATACGGGTTCACAACCTGCGACATGGCAGCATAATAATTTGGATCACTGATTAGTTTACCTGAAAACTCCCGTATTTTATTTTTATCGGTTCCTACCAATTGGGCCGTACCTGCCCGGATCGCTTCGGGCCGTTCGGTATTATCGCGCATGATGAGGACTGGTTTCCCAAAAGTCGGCGCTTCTTCCTGTATCCCTCCACTGTCGGTAAGAATGAAATAGCAGTGTTTCATCAGGTAAATAAACGACAAATAAGTCAATGGTTTGATAAG
>CAZHKI010000476.1:2785-3073 GCA_964533365.1 uncultured Maribellus sp.
AAATATTCGGAATATCGTTCAGCATGGAATAAACCGGTTCCTTCACATTGGGATTTAAATGAACCGGATAAACCAGGTTTACTTCCGGATACCGGGATGCCAAATCTTTCAGGGCCTGGCAAACAGAAATCAAACCCGGGCCAAAATTTTCCCTTCTGTGCCCTGTAACAAGAATAAATTTTGAATATAAAATACTATTTGACCGGCCTTGCAATGCGTTGTCGAGTTCCTGAATGATTTGATTTTGAACCGTTTGGTTGGAATTAATTTTTTCCAATGTCATTAAAA
>CAZHKI010000477.1:0-3062 GCA_964533365.1 uncultured Maribellus sp.
CCTCGGTGTGATGCCCGATTATGCAGGTCTCGAAAAACGAGGAATGCGCATTGATGCTGTAACCAAGGGAAAACCGGCTGAAAAAGGAGGAATGTTAAAAGGTGATATTATTACTGCCATTGATGGCAAAAAAGTAGGTAACATTTACGATTACATGAACCGCCTGCAATCGCTCGAAGCCGGTAAAACCATTTCGGTCGATCTCATCCGTGGTGAAAAAGAAATCGTACTCATTATTCAATTATAGATGAACAGGATAATATTAATTGTTTTACTAATATTTTTTGTGATTGCCGTAAAGGCACAGCAGTTTACATTCGAGAAAAAGAGTCTGGTTTACAAACAGGTGAATGGTCATTCCCTCGAAATGGTGATGTATATCCCCGACATCGCACCCGTACAGAAACTCCCTGCCATTGTTTTTTTCTTTGGCGGAGGTTGGGAAAAAGGCGATCCTTCGCATTTTGCGATGCAGGCAGAATATTTTGCTTCGCGAGGAATGGTTGCGGTTTGTCCCGATTACCGGGTGAAAAGCCGGCATAACAGTACGCCATTCGAAAGTGTCAAAGATGCCCGCTCAGCTCTGCGTTTTCTGAAAATGAACGGTACAGAACTCGGTATTGATACGGGCAGGATTGTTGCCTCGGGCGGTTCGGCTGGCGGCCATCTGGCTTTGTGTACGGCCGTTCTTTCCGACGTTAACGAAAAAACCGATAACCTGGCATTTTCTCCTGTTCCGTATGCAATGGTTCTGTTCAATCCGGTGGTCGATACCGGGAAAAATGGATACGGGCAGGATAAACTCGAAGGGCGTGAATTCCAGATTTCACCTGTTCACAACATTAAACCGGGTATGCCTCCGGTATTGATTATGCACGGTAAAGCCGATAAAACTGTGCCGTATGAAAATGTGGTACGGTTTAAACATGTGATGAAACAGGAGGATAATCACTGTGTTTTAAAAGGTTATGCCAAGCAGGATCATGGGTTTTTCAATTACAGGAAAAGCTCGAGAAATTTTAAGAAAACTCTTCAGAAATCTGAAATTTTCCTTGAGAAGCTTGATTTGCTGCGAGGGACTTCCTGGATTAATAAATATACCAGGGAATTAAAAAAATAAGTTGGTTCAACTGTGAACAGAAAAAGGCTGTCCAAAAAGGGCAGCCTCTTTTTTCAATTGAATATATGAAGATTTACATCATTTCGTTTGAAATGGTTTTCTCGGATAGAAATTCGGTTCGCTTATCTCGATTCAATTATCGGAATTCTTTTCCTGTTTTATGGTTTTTTATCGTAAACCATGGTTTCGGCCATATCACCGTAGGACGAAGATGCTGAAGCTTCGATTACCAAACTGCTGCCATCCATTTTATACACTTCTACAATGGTCATCGTTTCGCCTTGTACAGGAATTTTGGAAGAAATCTTCAACGATTTTTTGTCACCGGACCAAACTGCTGTCGATTTTTTTTCTGAGTCCATAAATCCGGCATTAATGCATTCTTTTCCGTCTAATGTTAATTTATCGGTAGAGGTGTAGGTTTGCCCCTGAAATTCAGAATGCTTTTCAACATTCAGGTTGTTCCCGTTTTGGGTAACAATGATTTCTTTTGGAGCCATACTGAACTGATCGCCCAGTTTGCTTTTCGAACTGTTCAGTTTCCAGCTTCCTGAGAAATTAATCCCTTGTGCAGACGCAAATACGGAAATAAGTAAAATGGCAAGTAATACAACAGGTTTTTTCATGATGATAAGTTTAATTTAAGTTAAATGACAATTTAGATTTAATTCATTTTGAAAGGTTTAATTTACAGAAGGGAAAAAATAGTTTTTTTTGAATGGGAGGAAACATCAGTCCATTTAAAATAATTTTGCGGGTTGGTATTTATTCGGTCAATGCAGGCCTGTTTTTTACCAGGTTAATGTTTTCGAAATGATGGCCTGGTTCCGGTAGCGTGTATAAAATACTGCGCTGATGGTAACATGTTTTGAGTTGGCAGGGATTAAAATTTCTCCGGTATCGTTTCTCACCTGCAGTCCTTTCAGGTTGTGGGGGAAATATTTTCCCTCCACAAGGTCGCCTGCAAAATAGTTTACTTCTTTGATGTTTTCCGATAAATTGGCGGTTATAAAAAAGTTCTGCCCGATTTTGGTTTTCGAGAGGATCAGTTCGGGCAGTTTAACCGGTTTTCCCGATTCGGTAAATTCCTGTAACCCGGTTGCCGGGAGGCCTTTTTTGAATTCATATTCAGCCTGAACTTTCCCGTCGCGGTGGTACCGCCGGCAAATTCCGTGCAGGGTGTCATTTACATACGGCTGCTCTTTCCAAATAACAGGTTTGGTATTTGGAACTGCCTGGTAGTAAGTGTAGGCTGTCCCGTTTCTTTTTCCGTAATAATACGGGATTTCGGAGTAAAGCGATCCGTGCTGGTAGTAGCGTTTCTGAATTCCATGCCTGATTTGGCTTCCTTTTAGCACCGGGATTTCGTATTCAGTTACATTTCGGCTGTCTTTGTAAGGTTGCCGGATGATGGTAATGCTGTCGGGAGCCGAAGTTTCAGCCTTTTTTCCTTCCTTCTGACGGGTTGAACATCCGCTTGTCAGTATAATAATCATGGAAAGTATTAAATATGCAGTCTTCATCCGGTAAGTTTTTTTAGTTGATTGGTAACGCATTATAAAAGTACTAAAGCAATTTCTTTTTCGGCAGGTTTTGATGGCTTATTTTCAGAAATCAAATATGACTAAAAAACGTATTTCCCACTTAAAATCCTGTACTTTTGAATTGAAATTAGCAGGAGTAAAGATGAACGTACAAAAAAGCAGGAACAGCAGCGCGCCTCAAAAACCAATCGTTTTTCAGGTATTGGACGAAACACAGTTGATGTCTTTTTTAATTCAGCAGATGCCATCGAAAAGCCGGAACAATATCAAATCGTTGCTGGCTTACCGGCAGGTTCTGGTTGATGGTGAAATTGCCACACAGTTCAATCATCCGCTCAGGCCGGGGCAGAAAGTGGAAATCAGTTCTAAACGGATTTCATCCCCGGAATCGTTACCCG
>CAZHKI010000478.1:0-3053 GCA_964533365.1 uncultured Maribellus sp.
AAGCATTTGTATATTATTTTTGCACCCTGTTTAACAGCTATTTTTACTTATGTTATCAATCTTGGCAAATTTGTCGGATGTAAATGTTTCTACGTACCTAGAATTATTTGAATCATATGTTTTGATACTAAATAAATAAAATGAATATAACGAACCGGTTTAAATGTTTCAGAATTCATCATTCACCGGCAATTGTACACCAACTCAAAAATATTATATTCTCAGCGCTTAAAAAATGTATTTTTTATCATTAAATAATTGATTATTCGACACATAAATTATTAGAAATAATTTCTATTTTTCGCATCAATGAATATTTAATAGCCAAAATCAAATAATGAGATCATTTCAAATCGTTTATATACTTTCTTTTTTATTTTTTTATGGATTAATCAGCTGGGGAGCACTTCAAAACATTAAAAATATTTTATACAAAAAATATTTTAATATTATTAAGAACATATATTTACTGTATTCTCTTCTGCTCATTACCTTTTTCATTATTCTATACATTTTCCCCTATCGCCCCAGTCAGATCAGCAATTATAAATTTTATTTGATTTTCAATTTTTTTCTTTTCATCGATTTTATCGTCAAATTATTTCTGGCAACCTCTTTTTTGTTTTTCGTTATCTTCAGAAAGAGATGGAATTCAAAGATTATATTACTGTCAGGTACAATTATCAGTATATGCGTTACTATTACTCTGCTAATTAGTTCTATTCATGGAAAACGTGATTTTACATTAAACCAAGTTAATTTGCATTTTAGTAACCTCCCTGAAAAATTCAATAATTTTAAAATCATTCAACTTTCTGATTTTCATCTCGGGAGCAACATCAATTTAAAACAACTGGTTCAAGAAACAACCAAAATTATTGAAGAAGTTCAGCCACAACTCATTTTGTTTACGGGTGATATGGTAAATAATTTATCTAGCGAAACAGTAGGTTTTGAAAAATTGTTTCAAAAGATTAACGCCAACAGACTTAGCTTTTCAATACTTGGCAACCACGATTATGGAGATTACTCAAGTTGGCCGGATGTAAAAACCAAAAATGAAAATTTTGAAGCCATTATTGCGGACCATAAAAAAATGGGATTTCACCTTTTACGAAATGAAAATGTGGTGATACATTCAGAAGAAGATTCAATTTTTTTAGCTGGAGTTGAGAACTGGGGGCACCCCCCATTCCCTCAGTATGCTGATTTGGAAAAAACACGACCCGGCACACTGGGCATCACAGGTCAAAGGCAAAAAAAGTATTGAACTGACACTTTCTGGACACACTCACGGGCTGCAATGGGGAATAAAATTGGCAGGTATTACCTTTAGCCTATCCTATTTTACTCAAAATTACTGGGGCGGATTGTATGGCGAAAACCAATCCTATATGTATGTAAACACAGGCATGGGAACCATTGGTGTTCCATGGAGGATTGATTTACCGGCAGAACTAACCCTGATTACATTAAAGCGAATTGAAATCAATTGAGAACAGAAAATTGAAATAAACATTTCTCGTTTCAGGTAAATAGGAAGCCCTTAAACCAACTTCTACCGGGGCATAAAACCGAAAGATATTCATGTCGCCCCACAATTCGATTCCTGTCGATGAAATATTCTTAGGGTAAATATTTATAACATTCCCCTCTTTATCGAACTGAAACACTTTTAATTCTGCAAAATCGCCAAATAACGAAGCGCTGATTCGTTGTATATAAAACATTCCACCCATACTCCAGTCTGGATAAAAAAGAGGAAATTTGTAATCAGCAGCCAGACTGTACATTTGTGCTGTATTTAATTTTCCCCAACCGCGTGGATACCGGATAACATCAGTGAACCCTAATTTCCCGGCCAACTTCTTTTCCTGGATTCCCAAGTAAATTTTTATTCCATGATTTGCCATTAAACCCGGCAAATAAATGTTCGACTGCAAAAATGCCACGCTTCCCAAATCAATATTTCCAAATGGCGAATGCTGGTAATTCCCGTCGAAAACTATTCCAAAATTTGGATATACATCCTGTAAACTTTGATTCAAAAGCTGATGATAATACATGCGGTAAGAAAACGATTGGAAATTTCCATCAAACAACTGCTCAGGATTCGACGGCGCCTGATTATAATTAGTGAACGCATAACGGATTTCGGGTTGTAATAACCTGTAAAAAGTACCTTTTGTCAACACAAAAGGAATCCGAACATCCATTTCAGCGTTGGTTTGGTTCCAGGTATATCGCTCGATTGTTGTATCTTGCCGGATTATCTGCCCCAACTGATTTTTTGTTTGCTGAATCAAACGATATTCCGAAGCCCTTTCGCCGGTACTTACATCAATGCTAAAAACAGGGTACCAACCTTTAAAAATATAACTGGCATAATATTTCCCGGTTTTTTCAGTATAATCCCATTCATAGCCCAAAATGGTTTCGGCAGTCCCCAGTTTATTTTGTGACATCAAACTAACTCCCGGTGAGAAAGCATACGAACCTACATCAACCGATAGCGGCGCCCAACTGTGAAAGTTGAACAAATTAGCGGATTTACTGAATTTTTTTGATTGAAACAGAACAGTATCCAGTGTGGTAAAATCGGGGACTCCGGGTTCCTGTGCTGAAAGTTTTTCGGCCAGCAAATAATCAGCGGGCTGAACATCATCGAACAAAGGCATTTCTGATATATTGACGGAAATCTGAATTAACCGGAATCCGCTGGCAGAATAATCACTCAGCACAACATTTTTGCCATTGCCAGAAATTGCCGGATATCCGACGCCAAAACGTGGTTCATAAACCATTCGAACTATCCCATTCTCCAAATCATATGAATAGAGCCCGTCTTTGCCCGAATAGCTGCTGATAAAAACCAACTGGTTCGCCGCGACTTTCAATTGCCTGATATCACCAGCATCACGATCAAACAGTATTTCCGTTTTCCCGGTTGCGAGGTTAAGGGTTGAAAGCCTCTTCCCTTTCGTGGTTAAAATTATCAGTGCCAGATTATCATTGTCAATCCACTCAGGCGAAAAAATATACTGATTTTCAAT
>CAZHKI010000479.1:0-3046 GCA_964533365.1 uncultured Maribellus sp.
ATCCAGGCTAAGAACATTTTGAAAAGCGTTCAATGCTTCGCCCCAGTTTTGAAATTTCTGTTCAATTAGTCCTTTCACCAGCCAGAACTCCACTGAATTTTCCGGTACAATTTCAGAGAAAAGTTCACGGGCTTCCTCTGCTTTTTCGTTTTGAAGCAGTTGACGCACCCGCTCCAGTTTCTGTTTTTCCATGTAATCATTCATAAAAAACCATCGATTTCAATGTTTTTGCCAGTTCAAACGAAAAACGGTAAAGCAGTTCTTTTGTGTTTTCCATGGCCTCGTGCAGTGGAATTGGCCCGTTAACCAGGCTGAACATTCCGTCGAAAGCCGGTGAAGCTTCGGGTTCAACTTTTCCGCCAATGGCGAAAACCGGTTTTTTATATTTCCGGGCCATTTGAGCGACAGCAAACGGCGCTTTGTTGTTCAGTGTCTGTGCGTCGATCTTCCCTTCGCCGGTAACCACCACATCGGCCCATTGAACCTGCTTTTCGAGACCGGTTTGCGCGAGGACAAAACCGGCGCCGTCAACCATTTCGGCATGATAAAATGCCAGTAACGGGATTGCAATTCCACCGGCAGCACCGGCTCCCGGCATTCCGGAAAATCCGGTTCCGCATTGATTTTCGATTATTTCCGACCAGTTTTTCAATCCCGTTTCAAGGATGGGCACCATTTCGGGAGTTGCCCCCTTTTGCGGGGCAAATACTGCCGCTGCCCCGGCCGGCCCCAGCAAAGGATTGTCAACATCGCAAAGAATTTTGATGGAAACATCCGGCAAATGTTCAGGTTGACGAATGGCACGGATGACAGAAAGGTTTTCGCCGTTTCCGGCAAGAGGTTTTCCATCGTCGCCAATGAACGAAAAGCCCAGCGCTTCGAGCATCCCGGCGCCGCCGTCAACCGTGGCGCTCCCGCCAATGGCCAGCCAGATTTGGGTACAACCTTCTGAAATGGCGTCGTTTATCAGTTGTCCCGTGCCGAATGATGATGCTTTCAGCGGATTCAGCAAAGATGGGTCCACCAGTTTCATCCCCGAAGCATCGGCCATTTCGATGATGGCTGAATTGCCGGCACGGAAATATTTAGACCGGACTGTTTCGCCCAGAGGGCCCCGCACTTCCAGATGGACAGGTTTGGCATTCAGCGCCCTTCGCAACACTTCGCCGGTAAAATCGCCGCCATCGGCCACCGGAACTTTTCTTACCTGAAATCCGGCAGAACAGCTTGTAAAAGCCTGCTCCACGATATCAGCAAAATCAAAAGCATTTAAACTCCCTTTCATGGAATTGGGCGCGACTAATATCTTCATTTTTCTCCCCGTGTTACTGATGTTACCCCTTTTACTTTTTTCAGCTTGTGAATTAAAAATTCGAGGTGTTCCAGGTTATAAACCAGTATTTTCAGAATTCCCTCAAATTTTCCTTTGTCCGATTCAATGTTAATCGACCGCATGTGCGTACCGATATCTTTGGCTACAATATGTGAAATTTCGGAAACAATTCCGATTTCTTCGGTTCCTGAAATATACAAAGTGGCCAGAAATGAATTTCGGTTTCCGCCGGAATCGTCGCGCCATTTGGCTTTGATGATCCGGTAAGGGAACCGTTCCTTCAACTGAGGAGCGTTGGGGCAACTGCTGCGGTGAATTTTAATGCCTTTGCCGATGCTGACAAAACCGAAAATTGGATCGCCAAAAACCGGGTTGCAACAGGGCGCCAGCTTGTAAATCATATTTTTCAGGTTGTTATCGATGATCAGGTAATCATCGCCCCCTTCGAAAGCAAGTTCTTTCACCTGGCTTTTAGGCAACAATTCTTCCAGCGTGCGTTTGGCGGTATCTTCATCCGGTTTCCCGGTAAACAACGATTTTACAGCGAGGGGATCAATTTTCCCGATGGCTACATCGTAATACAAATCAGCCGCCAGTTTAAACCCGTAAGTTTTGAGCATTTTCCGGATGGCCTCGTCATTCAAATCGAGTTTCCAGTTTTTGAATTTTCGTATCAGGATTTCTTTTCCCTGTGCAGCCTGCCGGTTTCGTTCCTCGTTCAGACTGGCTTTTACACGGTTTTTTGCTTTTGTGGTTACCAGAAAATCGAGCCAGTCCATTTTCGGTTTCTGGTTGTTGGAAGTATCAATCGAAATCTGATCGCCGTTTTTCAGTTTGTGTTTCAGGGTAACTTTAACGCCGTTCACTTTTCCGCCCACGCAACGGTCGCCCAACTGCGAATGGATTTCATAGGCAAAATCGAGCATGGTTGCCCCCTGTGGCAGTTTTTTCAAATCACCTTTGGGTGTGAAAACAAATATTTCATCGCTGTATATATCGGTACGGAACTCGTCGATAAAATCGGCCACGTTCAATTCGGGGTTTTCCAGAATGTCGCGAATTCCGGCGAGCCAGGCGTCGAAACCGGTATTTTCCCTGCCGCCTTTGTATTTCCAGTGGGCAGCCAGCCCTTTTTCCGCAATCTCGTCCATCCGGCGGGTTCGAATCTGGATTTCAACCCATTTGCCATGCGGCCCCATTACCGTGGTATGAAGCGATTCGTATCCGTTCGATTTTGGAATGGTAATCCAGTCGCGCAGCCGCTCGGGATTGGTCTGATATTCTTCGGTTACAAAAGAATAGGCTGTCCAGCAGTCCGATTTTTCATCTTCGGGTTTTGAATCGAGAATCACCCGGATGGCAAACAAATCCATGACTTCGTCGAAGGAAACATTCTTCTTCTGCATTTTATTCCAAATGGAAAAGATGGATTTAGTGCGGGCTTTCATGGAAAACGCAAATCCTTTTTTTTGCAGTTTTGTTTCGATAGGTTTTACAAATTCGGCTACAAACCCGGCGCGTTCCTTTTCTGTTTCCTTCAGCCGGGTTACCACATACTGGTATGCCTCGGGCTTTTGATATTTCAGGAACAGATCCTGCAGTTCGGAGTTGATGGCATATAATCCGAGACGGTGGGCCAGCGGAGCGTACAAATGCGAAGTTTCGGTAGCCAGGCGTTCCCGGCTTTCCAAATCGTAATCATCGAGGTGCCGC